>NZ_JANXRJ010000269.1 GCF_025353065.1 Lapillicoccus sp. | reverse complement strand
ACCGCGCCGAGCCGGTCGCTCGCCTTCTCGGGCATCCAGCCGCCGATGACGACGGACACCGAGGTGCGGTGGGGGAGCTTCTGCCAGTCCTCGCTGCGGGCGCCGGGGACGTAGCGGGAGGACCGACGCTTGCTGACGATCCCCTCGAGGCCCTGCTCGAGGGTGGCGGCGTGCAGCACGTGCCCGTCGGTGAAGGTCGAAGGCACCTGCCAGTGCGTGCCGGTGAGCTCGAGCCGCTCGAGGGTGGCCCGCCGGTCGTCCCAGGGGCGGGGCATGAGGTCGACGCCGTAGAGGCGCAGCAGGTCGAAGGTCATCAGCGTGACGGGGTTGCGGGTCGCGAGCACTGCCGCCTTCTTCGCGCTGGTGACGTGGAAGCGCTCCGCCAGGGCCTGGAACGACGGTATGCCGTGCTTCAGCGCCACGATCTCGCCGTCGAGGAGCATGTCCTCGAAGGTCTCGGTCAGGCCGGCCAGCTCCGGGAAGGCCACGGTGACGTCGCGCTCGCTCCGGGAGGACAGCCTCAGGCCCCGGTCGGTGGAGACGTCGGCGAGGATCCGCATCCCGTCCCACTTGACCTCGTGGACCCAGCCGTCACCCGCCGGCACGAACGGCGACGGGGAGGCGAGCATGGGGCGCATGACCCCATCCTGACCCAGCGGCCCCGTGACCTGCCAAAGAATCACCTTCTGGGAACCGCCGAAGGTGATTCTCTGGCAGGTCACGGGGCGAGGTGTTGTGGGGTGTCAGGGGCGTGGGGGATGCTTGGGCCCACTGTCAGCCACTGTGACGTCCGGGAAGGGTGAGCACCGATGCCTCGCGCGATGTGGAAGGGCGCCGTCTCGTTCGGGCTCGTCAACGTGCCCGTCAAGCTCTACTCGGCGACGGAGGACCACGACATCTCCTTCCGTCAGGTCCACCGGGAGGACGGCGGCCAGATCCGCTACAAGCGGGTCTGCTCCGTGGACGGCGAGGAGGTGTCCTACGACGACATCGCCAAGGGCTACCAGACCGAGGACGGCCAGATGGTGGTCATCACCGACGACGACCTCAAGCAGCTGCCCAATCAGAGCAGCAAGGAGATCGCGGTCGAGAAGTTCGTGCCGAGCGACCAGATCGACCCCCTGCTGCTGGACAAGCCCTACTACCTCGAGCCGGAGAAGGGCGCGGGCAAGGCCTACGCCCTGCTGCGCGACGCGCTCGAGTCGGCCGACCGGATGGCGCTGGTCACGGTCTCGATCCGCAGCCGGATGAACATGGCGGTGCTGCGGGTGCGGGACGGCGTCATCGTGCTGCAGACGATGCTGTGGCCCGACGAGGTCCGCTCGGCGGAGTTCGCCAACCTCGGCGACGTCGGCAGCGCAACCGAGCGCGAGCTCTCCATGGCGACGATGCTCATCGAGTCGCTGGCCGGCGACTACGACCCGGAGGAGTTCGAGGACGGCTACGCCCAGGCCGTCGAGGCGATGGTCGAGGCCAAGCTCGCCGGCGGCGAGGTCAAGGCCGCCCCGGCGGCGAAGGACGGGTCCGGCGAGGTCGTCGACCTGCTCGAGGCGTTGCAGCGCTCGGTCGACAAGGCCAAGGCGTCGAGGGGCGAGCCGGTGACGAAGAAGCCTGCGGCATTGCCAGACTCGGGGGACGCGGACACGGCTGAGGACGATCTCGCGCCGGAGTCGGGGGACAAACCTGCGGCCCGCAAGTCCGCTGCGAAGAGGACGGCCGCCAAGAAGACGGCCGCAAAGGCCGCCACCAAGAAGACCGCCGCGAAGAAGGCCAGCTGAGTGCCCGAAGGTCATACGCTGCACCGTCTGGCGCAGGCGCTGGACACGGCTTTCGCCGGCACCCGTCCCTCCGCGGCCTCACCCCAGGGACGGTTCGAGGACGGCGCCGCGCTGCTCGACGGCCGTGAGGTCATCGCGGCCTCGGCGTGGGGCAAGCACCTGTTCATGGAGTTCGCCGGCGACCAGTGGCTCAACGTCCACCTCGGTCTCATCGGCAAGTTCAGCGTCGCGAGCTACGACCTCGAGCGCGACGGCGTGCCCCCCGTGCGGGGCCAGGTCCGCCTCAGGCTCCTCACCACCACCCACGTCGCCGACCTGCGCGGCGCTATCGTCTCCCAGGTCGTGACCCCGGACCAGGTCGACGACATCGTCGCGCGCCTCGGGCCGGATCCCCTGCGCACAGAACAGGATCCGGATCGCGCCTGGGCGCGGATCAGCAAGTCGGGCCGGTCCTTCGCCGAGCTCCTGATGGACCAGTCGATCCTCGCGGGCGTCGGCAACGTCTACCGCTGCGAGGTGCTCTTCCGGCACCGCATCGACCCCTTCCGGCCGGGCAAGGAGATCCGGCGCCAGACCTGGCAGCTGGTCTGGGACGACCTCGTGCGGCTGATGCCGTTGGGGGTCGCCTTCAACCAGATCATCACCATGGAGGACCAGGTCGAGAAGGCCGAGCTCCGCGTCGCGCAGGGCCGCGTGCCCGAGCTGGCGGTGGTGGACACCGACTCCGCCCGCCGCGCCCGGCCCGGCCCGGCCGGCGTCCTCGCCGCCGCGGTCGCGGCCGTGGTTGGCGACGAACGGGCCGCCGATCTCGCCGACGAGAGCGACGAGGGGGACGTCGACGAGATCGACGATGACGAACCCGAGGACGAGACGCCCGCGTCCTCGCGCTTCGCCGGCGTCACGCGCGGGCCGAGGGTCTCCGGCACCTCGCGCCGAGGGGGCTTCCGCCGGAAGTATGCCGTCTACCGGCGCCAGGGCGAACCCTGCCGGGTGTGCGGCAGCAAGATCCGCACCAAGGTCGTCGCCGGTCGCAACATGTTCTGGTGCGGCCGCTGCCAGCGCCGGCGCTGACGCCCGGTCGTTGACCGCTCGCCGGGAGCGTTGACCCCCTCGGAGGGGGCTCAACGCTCCCAGCCGCCCGTCGGCGGTCCGCACTGTCGGCCTCGCCTGACCTCACGGCCGCCACGGGAGCCGCCACGCGGCATACAGTCGGGCGGCATGAGCAGGGAATCCGACCTCGAGCAGCTGCGGGACCAGGCTTCGGCGGCGTATGCCGCGGGTCAGTCCGTCTTCGTCGTCCGACTGGCGGCGGGCCTCTGGGGGACCCCCGGAAAGGGGGCGATGGAGCCGTGGGGCGAGAGCGTCAGCGCCGTCGAGTCGGTGGGGTGGCGGCTCGCGGAGTGGACGGTGACGACCGATACGAGCGGGCACTTCAATGCCTTCCCGCTGTTCCGGCGAGGGGTGCCGCAGGACGCGATCCGGGGCTGAGGGCCCGAGTCGCTGCGCCGACGGCGATGAGTTCCTCGTCTGTTGCGAGTCTTCTTCTTCGGGCGTCCCCCACCTCGGACGCCGCTGCCCCGCCCAAGACACCACGGAGGACCCATGACGACCACGACGGACGACCCGACCACCACACCGACGGGCCGGCCGCCCGTCGTCGACCTGGCCACCTGGCAGGTCGCCCGCGACGAGCTCCTCGTCCGCGAGAAGGCCCACACCCGCGAAGGTGACGTCCTCGCCGCGGCCCGCCGCCGGCTGCCGATGGTGGAGGTCGACGGGAGTGTCGAGGTCGTCGGACCGGCGGGCCCGGTCCCGTTCGTCGACCTGTTCGAGGGCCGCGACGAGCTGCTCGTCTACCAGCACATGTGGCACGCCGGCGCCCCGCACCAGGGGCAGTGCGAGGGCTGCACCGTCACGGCCTGGCACCTCAGGGAGGCCGCCTACCTCAACGCCCGCGGCGTCTCGTTCGCCATCCTCACCCCGGGTCGCTGGGACGAGGTGGCCGCCTTCGTCGGGTTCATGGGCTACACCCAGCCGTGGTTCTCGGTGCGTGACGTCGATGCCCCGATCGGGGGCGAGATGGGCAACCTCGCCTGCTTCCTGCGCGACGGCGACCGCGTGTTCCTGACCTACTCCACGACGGGACGGGGCACCGAGGTGGCCTCGCCGTCCTTCGCCCTGCTCGACCTGACTCCCTACGGTCGCGGCGAGGCGTGGCAGGAGACCCCCGAGGGCTGGCCGGAGGGGCAGGGTCCGTGCTGGTACTGGCGCACGGACGTGGACGGGCAATGCACGTGGGGCCCCACCGGACGCCCGACGCCCCAGTGGACCCGCCCCGATGCGACCCCGGAGACGACCCTCGGCCGGCACGGCGACCACGGGTAGGCACGGCGACCACGGGTGGGAGCGAACACCGGGTGGTCGGGTCAGGCGGGCTCGCGCACCGACGCGGTGAGACGGACCGGCATCGCGTCGTAGCCGCGCAGCACCCGGGTGGGGCGCCGGTGCGGGACGCCCACCGGGGTGATGTCGGGGAAGCGGTCGAAGAGCGCCTTCAGCGCGACCTCGCCCTCCATCTCGGCGAGCCCGGCGCCGAGGCAGTAGTGGGCGCCGCTGGAGAAGGCCAGGTGGGCGCCCGCGTCGACCCGCGTGACGTCGAACCGTTGGGCGTCGGCGAACACGGCGGGGTCGCGGTTGGCGGCCCCGAGCACCATGATGACCAGCTGGCCCGCCGGGACGTGCTCGCCGGCCACGACCGTGTCGCGATGGGCGACCCGCGCCGTGCGCTGGACCGGGGACTCGTAGCGCAGCACCTCGGAGACGGCCTGCGGCCACAGGCCGGGGTCCGCCTGCAGGAGGGCGAGCTGCTCGGTGTGGGTGGTGAGCAGCATGACGGCGTTGCCGATGAGGTTGACCGTGGTCTCGAACCCGGCGGCCAGCAGGAGGACGGCCACGGACGCCAGCTCGGTGTCCGTCAGCGCGCCCTTCTCGTCGCGCGCGAGGACGAGGTCGGAGAGGATGTCCTGTCCGGGCACCGGCCCGCGCCGGCGCACGTTGTCGAAGTGACCCCGCATCCACGTGTCGAGCGCACGGAGGTCGGCTTCGGACCGGCGGAACTCGGAGTAGGTCACCCCGGGGTCGATCGAGAGCGCGGCACCCGCGCCCCAGGCCAGGAACTGGCCGCGCATCTCGACCGGAGCACCGAGCATCTCGGCGATCACCGTCGCGGGCAGGAGGCTCGCGTAGTCGGCGACCAGGTCGGCGGCATCCCCCTTCGCGGCCATCGTGTCCAGCAGCTCGGCGGCGATCTGCGCGGTGCGCTCCCGGAGCTGCGCGACCGCGCGGGCGGTGAAGGCCCGGGTGACGAGCTTGCGCATGCGGGTGTGGTCGGGCGCGTCGACCGCGAGCATCGACGGCGGTTCGACCGGGCCGACGGGCCCCGGGCCGGCCAGCAGGGCGAGCCGGGTGAGCAGCGGCGGGGTCTGCCCGTCGTGGCCGCCGATCACACCGAAGTCGGAGCTGCGCAGGATCGCGGTGCAGAGATCGTGGTCATGAGCCACCCAGACGGGGCCGTTGGGCACGAACCGGCTCTGGGCCCGCATCTGCTCGTATGCCGGGAAGGGGTCGGCCACGAGCGCCGGCTCGGTCATCAGCCGGGCGGCCAGGTTGCCGGCCCGGGCGCCCCGCCGGGCGCCGAAGCGGACGATCCCGTGACGCAGGGCCCAGCGCAGGCGTCGTCGGGGGGAGGAGGTGAGATCCATGGCGAAAACTTACCTTCGGTAAGTTGGGCTTGTCGAGACCTTCAGGAGGTTCACCGGCTGCGCCCGGGGGTAATGCCGTGGTAGCAGCGCAGACGTAGGCTGGAGGTCGGTCCTCAGGGTTCATCGTGCCGGTCTCCCGGAACGGTGTGGACTGTTCGCCTTGGGCGAAATTGAGCGTCACCGACTCAAGGAAGGGAACAGGGCGGCATACGGGGTCGTTGCTCAGGTCGACGTGCACCGCTTCGGACAACTGCCCGAAACGGCGATAGCACTGACAGGCGTCACGGATACCATCGAGGTGTCACGACAGAGGTAGGGAGCTTTGGCCATGTTCGAACGGTTCACAGATCGGGCCCGACGGGTCGTGGTGCTCGCGCAGGAAGAAGCGCGGATGCTCAACCACAACTACATCGGCACCGAGCACATCCTGCTGGGGCTCATCCACGAGGGCGAGGGTCTGGCCGCCAAGGCGCTCGAGAACCTCGACATCTCCCTCGGCGCGGTCCGTGAGCAGGTGCAGGACATCATCGGCCAGGGGCAGCAGGCCCCGACCGGTCACATCCCCTTCACACCGCGGGCGAAGAAGGTGCTCGAGTACTCCCTCCGCGAGGGACTGCAGCTCGGGCACACCTACATCGGCACCGAGCACATCCTCCTCGGCCTGATCCGCGAGGGCGAGGGCGTCGCCGCCCAGGTCCTCGTCAAGCTCGGCGCCGACCTCAACAAGGTCCGCCAGCAGGTCATCCAGCTCCTCGCGGGCTACCAGGGTGGCCAGGGCGAGAAGGCCGGCGCGGGCGTCGGTTCGGGCCAGCAGGCCGAGGGCACCCCCGCCGGGTCCCTGGTGCTCGACCAGTTCGGTCGCAACCTCACGCAGGCGGCCCGCGAGGGCAAGCTCGACCCGGTCATCGGGCGTGAGAAGGAGATCGAGCGCGTCATGCAGGTGCTCTCGCGACGCACCAAGAACAACCCTGTCCTCATCGGGGAGCCCGGCGTCGGCAAGACCGCCGTCGTCGAGGGCCTCGCCCAGGACATCGTGCGCGGTCAGGTGCCGGAGACCCTCAAGGACAAGCAGCTCTACACGCTCGACCTCGGCGCGCTGGTCGCCGGCAGCCGCTACCGCGGTGACTTCGAGGAGCGCCTGAAGAAGGTGCTCAAGGAGATCCGCACCCGCGGCGACCTCATCATCTTCATCGACGAGATCCACACCCTCGTCGGCGCAGGTGCCGCCGAGGGCGCCATCGACGCCGCGAGCATCCTCAAGCCGATGCTCGCCCGTGGAGAGCTCCAGACCATCGGCGCGACCACGCTCGACGAGTACCGCAAGCACATCGAGAAGGACTCGGCGCTCGAGCGTCGGTTCCAGCCGATCCAGGTGGCCGAGCCGACGCTCGCCCACACGATCGAGATCCTCAAGGGCCTGCGCGACCGCTACGAGGCCCACCACCGGGTGTCCATCACCGACGGCGCCCTCGTGAGTGCGGCCAACCTCGCCGACCGTTACATCAACGACCGCTTCCTGCCCGACAAGGCGATCGACCTCATCGACGAGGCGGGTGCGCGGTTGCGGATCCGCCGGATGACCGCGCCGCCGGACCTGCGCGAGTTCGACGAGAAGATCGCGGTGGTGCGCCGTCAGAAGGAGGCCGCCATCGACGGTCAGGACTTCGAGAAGGCCGCTTCCCTGCGCGACGACGAGAAGACCCTCGTCGGCCAGCGTGCGGAACGCGAGACCCAGTGGAAGTCCGGCGACATGGACGTCGTCGCCGAGGTCGACGAGGAGCTGATCGCCGAGGTGCTCGCCGCCTCGACCGGCATCCCCGTCTTCAAGCTGACCGAGGAGGAGTCCAGCCGCCTGCTCAACATGGAGGCCGAGCTCCACAAGCGCATCGTCGGCATGGACGACGCCGTCAAGGCGCTTTCCCAGGCGATCCGCCGCACCCGCGCCGGTCTGAAGGACCCGCGCCGTCCGGGTGGCTCGTTCATCTTCGCCGGCCCCACGGGCGTCGGCAAGACCGAGCTGGCCAAGACGCTCGCCGAGTTCCTGTTCGGCGACGAGGACAGCCTCATCCAGCTCGACATGTCGGAGTACTCCGAGAAGCACACGGTCTCGCGGCTGTTCGGCTCGCCTCCCGGTTACGTCGGCTACGAAGAGGGCGGCCAGCTCACCGAGAAGGTGCGCCGCAAGCCGTTCTCCGTCGTCCTCTTCGACGAGGTCGAGAAGGCCCACCCCGACATCTTCAACACGCTCCTCCAGGTGCTCGAGGACGGCCGACTCACCGACTCGCAGGGTCGGATGGTCGACTTCAAGAACACCGTCATCATCATGACGACCAACCTCGGCACGAGGGACATCTCCAAGGGCAGCCTCGGCTTCTCCTCGGGCCCGGACACCAAGTCCGAGTACGACCGGATGAAGAACAAGGTCCAGGACGAGCTCAAGCAGCACTTCCGCCCCGAGTTCCTCAACCGCGTGGACGACATCATCGTCTTCC
>NZ_JANXRJ010000202.1 GCF_025353065.1 Lapillicoccus sp. | reverse complement strand
CCCAGCCAACGAACCCGGCGCACCCGGCATACCGCCGTCCGGGCCGCGGCCACCCGACGCAGACGCGTCGTGACCGGCGCCTGCTTCCTCGGGTGGGTTCGTGTCCATGCACCAACCCTAGGACCGACCACCGACAGCCCTCCGCGACCAGCGCGAGTCCACGAAGTACCGGATCCCGTTGTCCACATGGGGTATTCGCCACATCAGGTTGTCCACAGCCGGACGAGTAGGGGTTGACAAACGACACATGTCGAGTGTTCGCCGTCGCGATCGGAGTAGCGCGTACAGCTGACGTCATGACGCTGCAAGGAGGGGAGCTGAAGGGCGAGGTCGGCGTCCACGAACGGCACGACCAGCTCAGCCGCTACCTCCGGACGCTGCTCCCGGAGGGAGGTCGTGGTCACGATGCGTGGGCGCCCGGTGGCGCGGCTGTCGATGGTCGAAGACAGCGACCCCCTGTCGGACTGCGGGCCCGCGGCCTGGTTCGGGATCCACCACGCTCCCGTCGCAGGGCGCGTGGCCGCCATATAACGACGGCTCCGTCTCCGAGCTGGTCTCGGTCTCCGACCTCGTCAGTGAGCATCGGCGCTCAACGTCTACCTGCACACCTCAGCGCTGATCAAGCTCGTCTTCGACGAACCAGGATCCGAACTCGCCGCAGCCCAGATGGAGGCGATCGGTCTCGATCCGGGCCCATGCACTCTGCGGGAGAGCTGGCCGAAGCCCACCGCCGACAGCACGTCGATATTCCTCCCGTCGGTGGTGCCGGCTCCGATGCGAGCACGACCCGTGCTGGCTCCCTCGGCAACGTGCACCGTGACGACCGCCCCCCGTTCACGCGCCGTCTCGGTTACGCATCCGTAACCCGGTGCAGGCACACTCGTCACATGTCGATCAAGGTGGCCCTCGAACACCGCACGACGTACCACTTCGCCCAGCCGGTGCACGTCGGACCGCACGTGGTCCGGCTGCGCCCCGCCCCGCACAGCCGCACCCCGATCGAGGCCTACTCCCTCGACGTCACGCCGGCCGGCCACTTCCTCAACTGGCAGCAGGACCCCTTCGGCAACTGGCTCGCGCGCCTCGTCTTCCCCGAGCGGGTGAGCGAGCTCGACATCACCGTCGGCCTCGTCGCCGACCTGATGGTCATCAACCCCCTCGACTTCTTCATCGAGGAGTATGCCGAGCGGTTCCCCTTCACCTACGAGCCGTCGCTCGCCGCCGACCTCGCCCCCTACCTGCGCCCCGTCGTTGAAGACCCCGCCCCCCAGGACAGCGACGCCGAGCGTCTGGGTCAGGTCGGGCCGGTCGTCGCGGCGTGGAAGGCCGCCCTGCCCGAGCTGCCCGCGGGCGGGGTCCCGACGGTCACCTTCCTTGCCGACCTCAACCGCGCCGTCCACGGCGACGTCGCCTACTCCGTGCGCATGGAGGCCGGCGTGCAGAGCCCTGACGAGACGCTCACCACGGCGATCGGGTCCTGTCGCGACAGCGCGTGGCTGCTCGTCTCGCTGCTGCGGCAGTACGGTCTCGCGGCCCGTTTCGTCTCCGGCTACCTCGTCCAGCTGACCTCCGACATCAAGAGCCTCGACGGCCCGAGCGGTCCGACGGCGGACTTCACGGACCTCCACGCCTGGACCAGGTCTTCGTCCCCGGGGCCGGTTGGATCGGCCTCGATCCGACGTCCGCGCTCTTCGCCGGCGAGGGCCACATCCCCCTCTCGGCCACTCCGCACCCCTCCTCGGCCGCTCCGATCCAGGGTGCCACCGACCCCGTCGAGGTCACCCTCTCCTTCCACAACACCGTGCGCCGGATCCACGAGGACCCGCGCGTCACCAAGCCCTACACCGACGAGGCGTGGGCGCGCATCGACGCCCTCGGCGAGGAGGTCGACCGCCGGCTCGAGGCCCGGGACGTGCGGCTCACGATGGGCGGCGAGCCCACCTTCGTCTCGCTCGACGACATGGTCTCCGAGCAGTGGAACACCGACGCCGACGGCGCGGAGAAGCGCGCCCTCGCCGACGAGCTCGCCCAGCGCCTGCGCCCCCTGTATGCCGCGGGCGGAGTCGTGCACCGCGGTCAGGGCAAGTGGTACCCCGGTGAGCCCCTGCCGCGCTGGCAGGTCGACCTGCAGTGGCGCACCGACGGAGTACCGCTGTGGCACAACGATGCTCTGCTTGCCGACCCGTGGATCGAGAAGGACGCCGACCCCGAGGCCGGGAAGCACGCCGAGGCCCTCGCGGCCGAGATCGGCCGACAGCTGGGGCTGCCCACCGAAGCCGTGCTCCCGGCATACGAGGACCGGTTCGAGACCCTGGCGACCCACATCCGGCTCCCCGCCGGCCCACAGCCCGACGGCGTCGACCCCGAGCTGGCGCTCGTCGCGGAGCTCGACCGCGAGGAGACCCAGCCCACCGGCTGGGTGCTCCCGCTGACGACCTCGACCGAGGAGGACGACGCCTGGACCTCGCCGGCCTGGCGGTTCCGTCGCGGCCGGCTCGTGCTGTCACCCGGCAGCTCACCCCTCGGGCTGCGGCTGCCCCTCGACGCGATCTCGTGGGTGGACCCCGACCACCCCGGCGAGCCGTCCTACCTCGTCGCCGGGCCGCCCCTCGACCCGGGCCACCCGACGGTGACCGTCGTCGACCCGACGGACGCCCTGACCACCGCCCTGGCCATCGAGGCCCGCGACGGGTTCGTCCACGCGTTCCTGCCGCCGACGCTGCGGCTCGAGGACTACGCCACCCTGCTGACCGTCATCGAGCGGGCGGCGAGCGCGACCGGCCACCCCGTCGTCCTCGAGGGCTACGGACCGCCGCCGGACTCCCGGCTCACCCGGCTCTCCGTCACGCCCGACCCCGGCGTCATCGAGGTCAACATCCAGCCGACGACGAGCTGGGCCCAGCAGCGCGAGCTGACGACGACCCTCTACGCCGAGGCCCGGCAGGTGCGGCTGACGACGGAGAAGTTCGACCTCGACGGGCTCCACACCGGCACCGGCGGCGGCAACCACATCACCCTCGGCGGGCGCCAGCCGATCGACTCCCCCCTGCTCCGCCGGCCCGACCTGCTCGTCAGCCTGCTGACCTACTGGCAGCGGCACCCGTCCCTCAGCTATCTCTTCTCCGGACGGTTCATCGGGCCAACGAGCCAGGCGCCCCGCTTCGACGAGGGACGACCCGAGGCGCTCTACGAGATGGAGATCGCGTTCGCCGAGATCACCCGTCTCACAACGGAGTCCGCGGCCCTCGAGGGTGAGCCACGGCCGTGGCTCGTCGACCGGGCACTGCGCCACCTGCTGACCGACCTCACCGGCAACACGCACCGCGCGGAGTTCTGCATCGACAAGATGTACAGCCCCGACTCCTCGCGCGGACGGCTCGGCCTGCTGGAGCTGCGAGGCTTCGAGATGCCGCCGCACCCCCAGATGGCGCTGCTCCAGGCGCTGCTCGTGCGCAGCCTCGTCGCGATGTTCTGGGAGAAGCCGCTGACCGCGCCGCTGGTGCGTTGGGGCACCGCGCTGCACGAGGACTTCCTCCTGCCGCAGGGCGCGACCCGCGACATCGCGGCGGTCGTCGCCGACCTGCGTGCCCACGGCCTCCCCTTCGAGGCGTCGTGGCTCGACCCTTTCACCGAGTTCCGCTTCCCCCGCATCGGCATGACCCGCGTCGGCGACATCGAGCTCGAGCTCCGGTCGGCGATCGAGCCGTGGCACGTGCTCGGCGAGGAGGCGACCGCCGGTGGGACCGCGCGATACGTCGACTCGTCCGTGGAGAAGCTCCAGGTCCTCGTGTCGGGAGTCGTCCCGGGGCAGCACCTCGTGACGTGTCAGGGTGTCCCCGTGCCCCTCACGCCCACCGGCGCCGCCGGCGAGTACTACGCCGGCGTCCGCTACCGCGCCTGGCAGCCGTGGTCGGCGCTGCACCCCTCGATCGAGGTCCACTCACCGCTGCACTTCGACGTCGTCGACGTGCCGTCGGAGACCTCCCTGGGCGGCGCGACCTATCACGTCGTGCACCCGGGCGGCCGCTCCTACGAACGCCCCCCGATCAACGCCAACGAGGCCGAGGCCCGCCGGTCGAGCCGCTTCGAGGCCCGCGGACACACCGCCGGCGCCATCGACGTCGCCGCCCTGCGCGAGGCCGCGCGAGCGGTCGCCAGCGACGAGTACCCCCACACCCTCGACCTACGGCGTGCGGTGCCGCGGTCCCCCGTCCCGCCTGCGGAGACCGCGCACCCGGGAGCACAGTGACCGCAGGCCTCTCGCTGCCCTCGCTGCCGGCACTGCCCTCCCTCCCCGCCCTGCAGCAGTATGCCGCCGGGCTGACCCAGCCGATGCTGTCCGGCGGGCCCGCGGCATACGACGAGGTGATGCTGCCCGACGGCTCCTTGCGCCCGGCGTGGAAGGGGCTCGCGCAGGTGGCCGTCACCCTCACGGACACCGACCTGCGCCGGGTCGACCGGGAGATCCGGCGGTTCCTCGAGAACGACGGCGTCAGCTACGCCCGCCCGGGCGAGGACCAGGGTCCGTGGCGGCTCGACGCGATCCCCTTCGTCGTCGACGCGGCCGAGTGGGCCCCGCTCGAGGTCGGTCTCGCCCAGCGGGCGGAACTGCTCAACGCCATCCTCGTCGACCTCTACGGCGCGCAACGACTGCTCTCCGAGAGGGTGCTCCCGCCGGGAGTCGTTTACTCCCACCCCGGATTCCTGCGGGTCATGGCCCGACCCTCGGCCCATGACTCTCGACCCCTCGTGCTCGCGGCGACCGACCTCGGACGAGACGCGACGGGCGCGTGGCGGGTCCTCGCCGACCGCACCCAGGCCCCCTCCGGCATGGGCTACGCGATGGAGAACCGGCGGGTGATGTCGCGGGTGCTCCCCGAGCTCTACCGCGAGGCGTCGCTGCACCGGATGGGGCCGTTCTTCAGCGCGCTGCGCTCGGCCCTGATGCAGTGCGCCGACGACGAGGTCGCCGACCCCCGGGTCGTCGTCCTCAGCCCCGGCACGCACAGCGAGACGGCCTACGACCAGGCGTTCCTCGCGAGCAACCTCGGTTTCCCCCTCGTCCAGGGCAGCGACCTTGTCGTCCGTCGCGGCGCCGTGTGGCTGCGCAGCATGGGACAGCTCGAGCCCGTCCACGTCATCCTCCGTCGGGTCGATGCCTCCTGGAGCGATCCGCTCGAGCTGCGCAAGAACTCCCAGCTCGGCGTCGTGGGCCTGACCGAAGCGGTCCGACGAGGTTCCGTGCGCGTCGTCAACGGGCTCGGCTCCGGGGTGCTCGAGAACCCCGCGCTGCTGCCCTATCTCGAGGCCGCCTGCAGCCTGCTGCTGCGAGAACCGTTGCGGCTCAAGTCGGTTCCCACCTGGTGGTGCGGCGAGGAGGACGGGCTGACCCGGGTGCTCGACGGACTGGCGTCGGGCGAGGAGCTGACCATCCGGGAGGTCGACAGCTCCCGGTCGTTGACCGGGCAGCCGGTCGCCGAGCTGCGCCGTCGGATCATCGCCGAGCCCGCGCGCCACGTCGGCCAGCAGCGCCTGCCCCTGTCGCAGGCGCCCATCTACGACGGCGACCGGATCCGCCCGCAGTCGGTCACGCTGCGCACCTTCACCCTCCGCTACGGCTCGGCCTACCGCCCGCTCGTGGGCGGGCTCGCGTCGGCGGCCGGCGGCGGCACCGGCGGCAACCCGACGAAGGACGTCTGGGTGCTGAAGTCCGAGCCCACCGAGAGCGACCAGGGTCTGGGCGAGGTGATGCCGATCGCCGCCGGGCAGGTGCCGATCGCGATGGTGCCGCGCGTCCTCGAGCACATGTTCTGGATCGGTCGCTACTCCGAGCGCACCGAGACACTGCTGCGTCTCGTCCTCGCCACCCACACCCACGCGGAGGACTTCCGCGACCGGCCCCAGTCCGCGGGGAGCGGGAGCCTGGCGGTGCTCCTCGACGCGCACGCGCGGCTCGCCGGAGCTCCCTCGTCGTCGGAGGACCACGACGCCTACTTCCGCTCGATCCTGTTGCAACCCGGGCGTGCCGGCTCCGTGGCCCAGTCGCTGAACTCGATGCGCGAGGCCGCCGAGGGGGTGCGCGACCAGCTCTCGGGCGACATCTGGCGGTCGCTCAGCGCGATCGAGCGGGCCGCGGCCGACCTCGACGTCTCACCCCACAGCCACCAGGTGTCGGAGTGCGCGGGGCGGATGCTCGGCGGGGTGCTGGCGGTCTACGGCGTGACGGCCAACATGATGCGCGACCCGGGCTGGCACATGATCGAGGCCGGCCGCGCCCTCGAACGCGGCCTTCAGCTCGCGCTGCTGCTCCGGTCGGCGACGGTCCGGCACGGGATCGACGTCGACCGGCTCGTCCTCAATGCTCTCCTCACGACGTCGGAGAGCTGGGTCACGCACCGGCGCCGTTATCGCGGATACCTCCGCTCCGCAACGGTGCTCGAGCTCCTGCTCAAGGACGAGACCAACCCGCGCTCTCTCGCCTTCGCCCTCGGCGAGCTGCGGCGACACCTCGCGGCGATGCCCACGTCGACGGGGTCCACCCGTCCCGAACGACTGCTCGACGACGTCGTGGAGCACCTGCGCGACATCGACGTGACGACGCTCGTCGCGATCGGTGGCGCCAACCGGCCCAACCTCGAGCACTACCTCGACGGGCTCTACGAGCACCTCACGCGGATCGGCAGTGCGATCGACGAGTTCCACCTCGCCGGTGGTCCGCTGCCCCGTTCCTTCGGCGTGCTGCGGGGGTTGCCCCGGTGAGGTACCGCGTCTGGCACCGCACGACCTACTCCTACGACGGCGACGTCACCGACAGCTTCGGGGTCGCCTACCTCGTGCCGCGCGAGCTCCCGTGGCAGATCCGTTCCAGCAGTGAGCTCGTCGTCGAGCCCGAGCAGGCCGACCGGAGCCAGGACACCGACTACTACGGCAACCTCGCGACCTACTTCCAGGTGACGACCCGGCACCAGCGGCTGCAGGTGACCGGCACGAGCGAGGTCGAGGTGCACACCCCGGCATACGACCTCGAGGCGCTCGCCGTGCCGTGGGAGCAGGCGCGGCCCGCCGTGCGGCCGGAGCTTCCGGACGCCTGGCGAGCCAGCGACTTCGCCCTGCCGTCGCCACTGGTCGACCAGCCCGATCCGGTGAAGACGTATGCTGCACAGTCGTTCTCGCCGCGGCGACCGCTCAGTGAGGTGGTCACGGACCTCATGCACCGCATCCACGCCGACTTCGACTACGAGCCCGGCGCGACGACGGTGACGAGCACCATCGGCGAGGTGCTTGACAAGAAGGCGGGGGTCTGTCAGGACTTCGCGCACCTCGCGCTGGCCGGGCTGCGCGCGCACGGGCTCGCGGCCCGCTACGTCAGCGGCTACCTCTCGACCGCCCCGCCCCCGGGCCGGGAGCGGGTCGTCGGTGCCGACGCCAGCCACGCCTGGGTCGCCGTCTGGGTGCCGGGTCCGGCCGGTCGGAGGGAGCAGTGGCTGGCCATCGACCCGACCAACGACACGTGGGTCGACGACCGCTACGTGACCGTCGCCTGGGGTCGCGACTACGGCGACGTCCCCCCGCTCAAGGGCGTGATCTTCACCGAGTCGGAGAAGTCGACCCTCCTCGTCGAGGTCGACGTCGAGCCGCTGGGCTGAGCCCTCGGGGACACCGGCCCCGGACGACGGGTTTGGGAACCACCCAGATGTGGCACCGTATGCCGCGTGAAAGCCTTCAGGTGCCGTGTCTGTGCCAACCCCCTCTACTTCGAGAACTCCGTCTGCGTCTCCTGCGGGACGGCCCTCGGCTTCTCGCGCCTCGAGCGGGAGATCGTCCCCCTCGAGAAGGGGCAGTACGTCGACTCCGCCGGGCTGGTGTGGTGGGTCTGTCCCAACCTCACCCTGTCCGGGTGCACCTGGCTGACCCGGGTCCAGGGCGCGCAGTGCGAGAGCTGCGCCCTCACCCGCACCCGCCCCAACGACGCCGACCTCGAGGGGCTCGGCCTGTACGCCGACACCGAGCGCGCCAAGCGGCACCTCATCGTCGAGCTCGACGCCCGGGGCTTCTCCTTCGTCAGCCGCGAGAAGGACCCGGAGACGGGCCTCTGCTTCGACCTGCTCTCGAGCCGCGGCGAGGACGTGACCATCGGCCACGCCGACGGGGTCATCACCATCGACCTCGCCGAGAGCAACGACGTCTACCGGGAGAAGATGCGGATCAACCTCGGCGAGCCCTACCGCACCATGCTCGGACACCTGCGTCACGAGGTCGGGCACTACATGGAGGCCCTGCACGTGCAGGGCCCGTCCCTCGAGGCCGCCCGGAAGCTGTTCGGGGACGACACCAAGGACTACCAGGCGGAGATCGACCGGCACTACGAGAGCGGTCCGCCCGACGGGTGGGAGGCGGACTACATCAGCTCCTACGCGACGATGCACCCCTACGAGGACTTCGCCGAGACCTTCGCCCACTACCTCCACATCACCGACACGGTGGAGACCGCCTGGGTCCATCGGCTCCTCTACGCCGATACCGACCTCTCGGCGCCCTTCCGCCAGATCCTCACGTCAGTCTGGATCCCGCTGTCGATCGGGCTCAACCAGATCAACAAGTCGATGGGCAAGGACGACCTCTACCCCTTCGTCATCCCGGCGACCGTCATGGACAAGCTCGACTTCGTCGAGTCGGTGGCCCAGCCGGCCTGACCTCTCCGGCGTCAACCCGCCCACCCCGGGCGGAACTCCTCCGGGCGGACAGGCGGACGACTGCACAGGCTGACCCCTGAGACTGGCCCGGTGACGACCCTGAGTGTGACCACCGACTGGGCCGAGGAGCTGAGGTCGCGGGTCGTGCCGTTGGTCGGTGACGCCGCCCTCACCGCGCCGCGGGTGACCGTCGCCGTGGCCATCGCGCTGCTCGCCGTGGCCGTCGGACCGGTCTGGGGGATGGTGCGGCTCGCGGTGACGCTGGTCCACGAACTGGGCCACGCCTTCGTGGGGATCGCGGTGGGGCGCACGTTCACCGGGTTCGTGCTGCGCGGCGACATGTCGGGGCACGCGGTGACGAAGGGCCGGGCTCGCGGGATCGGCCGCGTCGTCACGACGTGGGCCGGCTACCCCGCGCCGGCCGTCGTCGGCGCGGTGCTCGTGTGGTGTGCTGGGCGCGGCTGGGCCGCAACGGCGCTCGCCATCATCCTGCTGCTGCTGGTCGTCTCGCTGATCCGGGTGCGGTCCGTCCTCACCCTCGTGGTGATGCTCGTCGTCCTCGCCGCCGGGGGAGCGCTCTGGTGGTGGCGCGACGACGCGCGGCAGGCGCAGGTCCTCCTCGGACTAGGGCTCGTGCTGCTCGTCGGCGCCTGGCGCCACCTCGGTGCGGTAGCCGGGGACCGGTCCGGCGGCAGCGACCCGGGGGTGCTCGCCCAGCTGACCCACGTGCCGCGCCTGCTCTGGAACGGGACCTTCGCCCTCGTCTGCGGCGCCGGGTCGTTCGTCGCCGCCGCCCAGGTCGTCGCACTGCTGCGCTGACCCTGCATGGGGAATCGCGGGCGACCACTCAAACGGGCACAACCGCGATGTCGGCCGTCCTCAGGGGCCGGTCACCGACACGTGCCCGTTTGAGTGGCGCGCCTCGTCGCTAGGCTGGGCGCGTGAGCGCTCCCTTCCCCGAGCCGACACGCCTCAGGGCATCACGGGCGGAGGTCTTCCTTGGCTACCTCGACTACTTCCGCTCCGTCGTGCTCGACAAGGTCGCGTGTCTGGGCGACGAGGACCTGCGGACGAGCCGGCTGCCGTCGGGGTGGGCGCCGCTCGAGCTCGTGAAGCACCTGACGTTCGTCGAGCGTCGTTGGCTGGTCTGGGGATTCGAGGGAGAGACCGACGCCGACCCGTGGGGTGACTCGGGTGGCTCGCCCGGCGGGCGGTGGACGATCGGGGCGCACGAGGCTGCGGCCGACCTCATTCGCTCGCTCGAGATACAGGGCGCCGTGACGCGTGACGTGGTGCGGCGCCATGACCTCGACGAGGTCGGGCAGCCGGGGCCGCGATGGGACGGAGCCGACCCCGCGACGCTGGAGCGGGTCCTCTTCCACCTCGTGCAGGAGTATGCCCGGCACGTCGGCCACCTCGACGTCGTCCGCGAGCTGGTGGACGGCACGGTCGGGGAGTAGCGCGAGCTCCTCCGGCCCCGCCCGCCCCCCGCGCACCGGCTCAGTCCGCGGAGGGCCACGCCCAGGGCGGCAGGACCGTCCAGGCCTCGATGCTCTGCGTCCAGGCCGGGGGGACGGCGCGTCTGCGGGCCGGCTTGACCAGGGTGGCGACGAGGTCGGCGCGGCCATACATCCCGAGGACGTAGAGGTGGCCGCGGGCGATGCTGTCCGGGTCGGCCACGGAGGCGGTCATGGCTCTGAGCGCCGAGTCCCGCACGTCGGTGGCAATGGTGTCGGCGCTGCTGGTGGCAGCCGCCGACGCGGGTCGGCAGTTGCCGACCGCGACGAGCGCCTGCAGCACCTGCACCGGGGAGCTGACCGGGTCGGCCGCGACCTCGAGGAGGGTCGGCAGATCGGCTGGAGGCAGCAGCCAGGAGAGGACGGACAGCGCCTCGTCGACGAGCTCCTCGTGACCGTTGCGGCGGGCCCACCGCAGGGTGGCGGCATACGTCGCCCCGATGGCTGGGCCCTGCGGGGTGAGCATGAGGACCGTCAGCGCCTTGCCGCGGGAGTCCTCCCCGGTCACGGACGTCGCCTCCGTGATCAGCTGCTTGAGCGTCGGCGCCAGCTGCGCGCGGGGTCCGAGCGTCATCGCCATGCGGGTCCGGATCTCGCGGGCCATGAGGGCGAGCTCGTCCTTGGCGAGCGCTCCGCCCTGGTCGACGATGCGGGCGATGCGCCGCCTGGACGAGGCCCGGAGACCGGCCGAGACGCGTTCGCGCTCGGGGGGGTCGATGGCGTGGACGAGGTTGGCCGCGGCGCGGTGGACGCGGGTCGAGACCGACGCGTCCTGCAGCAGGCCGACGGCGTGGACGCCCACGTCGACGCTCTGCTGCGAGCTCAGCCGGCCCTGGCGCATGAGGGTGAGGAGGGCCCAGAGGATCGTCCAGAGAGCCGATTCGTTGACAGGAGAGGGGAGGTGGCGCAGGAGGACGCCCAGACCGCGGTCGTCCGGGGTGTGGGACAGCAGCGCTGCCGCCTCGGAGTAGATGGCCGCGGTCGGGTTCGACAGGGTCTCGTCGACGAGGTCGACGACGGCGGCGCAGCCTCGCGGGTGACCGGCGATCCGGGCCGTCGCCTCGTCGCGCAGGATGAACTCGAGACCGGTCCGCAACCCGGCCTCGAGGGTGCACCGTCGCAGCAGCATGTCCCAGTCACGTTGTCGCAGCATCGCATCCGGGTCGGAGCCGAGGTTGGCTGTCAGCGTCGACCACTGCGCGCCCGTCAGTCGTTCGGGCGAGTCGGCCCGCTCGATGAGGCTCATGCTGTCGCTCCACCAGGGGTCGTTCCGAGGTGGCGGGAGCCACGGGCCGGCCAGGACGCGGTGTTCAGCGCGCGCGAGGGTGTCGATGGCGGCCAGGAGGTGGCCCTCCGGCAGCTCGAGGACGATCTCGTACTGACGCACCTGCTCGTAGGTCAGCTGCGTGACACCGGCCTCCCATCTGCCGATCTGGGAGCGGTGGACGGTCGGGGTGATGGCCTGCGCGAACGTCGCGGCCACGCGCAGGGCCGGGTCCCGGGCATGCTCGCGCGCGTTGCCGAGCACCCAGCCGATCGAGACGGTCAGGGCGCGTTCACCCACCGCTGATGGCCCGGGCATCCCGTCCCCTTTTCCCCTGTGCCTTCGATGTCCTCCTACCCCGGAGTCCCGCGACGAAAACTGTGGCCCGCCGAGGGGCGCAGCAGTCGGCTAGAAGATCGTGTAGCCGCCGTCCACGACGACCTCGTTGCCGGTATGGAAGGTCAGGGTCGGATCGACGAGGAAGGCTGCTACTGAGGCGAACTCGCTGGCTTGGCCCCACCGCCGGACCGGCGTCCGTGCCGTCGTCGCGCGCATGAAGCGTTCGTCGGCCTCCAGGCCTGCCGTCATCGGGGTCGAGGTCCAGCCGGGTACGAGGATGTTGACCCGCACGCGGTGCCGTGCGAGCTCGATCGCAAGCGTCCGGCCGAGACCGATGAGACCGGTCTTGCTCGTCGTGTATGCCGCCTGCGTCGCCCCGCCGTAGCGCGAGATCATGGACGACACGACGACCATGCTGCCCCCTTCACCGCGCTCGATGAAGTGCCGAGCGGCCTCGCGGGTGCAGAGGAACGTCCCGTCGAGATTGGTGCGCAGGACCCGGTGCCAGTCCTCGAGCGACGTGTCCGCGAAGGGAGCCGATCCGCCGATCCCGGCATTGGCGACCATGCTGTCGATCGACCCGTGCCGGGCCAGCGTCTCGCGCATGGCGGACGCCACGGCGGCCTCGTCGGAGGTGTCGCAGGCGACGGACGACGCGGTGACCCCGGCCGCCTCGAGCTCGGCCACGGCCTCGGCGTTGCGGCTCTCGGTGCGCGACCAGATCACGACCGCGGCGCCGGCCGCCCCCACGCCGTGGGCCATCGCGAGGCCGATGCCGCTGTTGCCGCCGGTGATGACGACGGTCCTGCCGGTGAGGTCGCTCATGGGTCGCATTGTGCGGCATACGGGATGGCGGCGGGCCTCACGGGTGCCACTCGACTCCGAGTCGCGTGGCGCCGCTGTCACCTCAGCGGATCCGGTAGCCGATCCTGTGGGCCGCCTCGTCGAGGGCGGGCCGCAGGGCGGCTGTCGTGAGCGGCCGCGAGAAGGCCGGTCGGTGGGAGAAGGTCGAAGCCGCCGCGGTCCGTGAACCTCCCGTCACAGGAAGTCGAGCGGGTTGAACTCGTCGATAGGGATGATCCGCAGCCGTGGCAGCTCGGTGCGGAAGGCCCGGACGTCGTACTCGAGGTCGAAGAACTGCAGACCCCGCTCGGCCAGCGCGGCATACTCCCGGCTGCGGAACTCGGTGAAGGACACGAGGCCGATCCGGCGCCCGTCGCACAGGTCGGCGATCTGCGGCACGAAGTCGCTGTCGTGGCTGAGGAGCAGGACGTCGTCCTCGCGGTCGCGCAGCGCCTCGAGGGTGCGCTGGATGGCGATGTCGACGACCTTCTCGTTCGGCGCGCCCGAGAGCGGGATCGGCCGGTAGGACATCGCCTGCAGCGCCTGGATGAAGCTCGCCGGCAGGTCGCCGTTGGCCGCGAGGAAGAACAGACCACGGACCGGTTGCGCCCACGTCGCCTCGGCGAAGGTCAGCAGCCTGTCCCAGCGCGGTCGCTCGTCGGGCTGCGGCCGGCGGGTGAGGATCGAGTTGCCCAGCGTCGCGTCGATGTTCTCGCCGTCGACGAGCACGTAGGTGGTGCGCTCGGTGGGACTCATGATCCGACTCTAAGCCCGTCACCCGCAGTTGGCTGAGGTCTCGTGCCCGCCGATGGGAGGCCGACGAGTCGGGAGTCCACCGATCGGTGTCCGGAGGGGGACTTGAACCCCCACGCCCTTGCGGGCACTGGCACCTGAAGCCAGCGCGTCTGCCATTCCGCCACCCGGACGAGTGCGGGCTCAAGTGTGCTGCATCCGTGGCCCGAACGCCAAACCACGACCCGGCCGGGCCGCGCGACTAGTGACGCCCGCCCGGCTGCCGTCGGTGCCACTGGCTGCCGGCCGGGTCCCACTCCCAGACCTGGCCGTCGTCGCCGGTCCAGGTCTGCACCGCCGCGCCCTGCGCCGTGACAGCCGGCCGCTCCCGCTGCACCCACTGGTAGCCGTCCCACACCCAGTACTCACCATTGGGGCCGACCCAGGTGTGCTCGGGCGGCGTCACCTCGGCCGGCTGCTGCGACCAGGTCGCGACCTGAGTGGGGCCGCCCGCCGAGGCTGCGGCAACGGGGCGGGCCCGCTGCACCCACTGGTAGCCATCCCAGACCCAGTACTCACCGTTGGGGCCGTCCCACGTGTGCTCGACCGCTGCCTGCGGCTGCGCCGAAACCTGCTCGGGCACCAGGGGACTCGCGCTCGCCGAGGCGGGCTGGAGGACCCACTGGTAGCCGTCCCAGACGTAGAGCTCACCCCGCTCGCCGCGCCAGGTGTATGCCGGGTCGACCCCTTGCGCAGCGGGAGTCGTGGCTGCGGCTGACAGGGGCTCGTAGGTGGTCTCGTAGGCGGTCTCGTAGGCGGTCTCGTGGGCGGGCTCGGGCTGGACCCAGCGTTGCTGACGGGGGTCCCAGACCTGGCCGGTGGGTTGCTGAGCCGCCGGCTCTGCTGCGGAATCCGGCGCGACAGCCGGCGACTCGGTGGGCTGCTGCTGCCAGGCCTGCTCCGCCGACTCCGGGTGCAGGCCCCCGTCGTGCGGCCACGGCTCCTGCCCCGGCCACTGGCCCGGGGTCGGCTGGGCCTGCTGCTCCCACTGCGGGCCACCCTGGGGGCCGTTCCAGCCCTCGGCCCGGTCAGGGCTGTTGGAGGAGCCGGGTTGCGGCACAACGGTTTCCGGGGTCGGCCCGGCGTCCGGCACCGGGTCAGGAACCGTCACCGGAGCACCTTCGGACAGCATCTCGCCGACCGGTTCCGGCTCGGCGACCGGTCCCGGCTCAAAGGCAAGGCCCGGCTCGGCGGGGGAGCCTGGGTCCGACCATGAACCGGCGCGTTCACCAGCGGCGTCCTCCGCCGCCCGGAGCGCCCGGGCGTGCTCCTCGGCGGCGTGATGACGGCCCTCGTAGCCGTCGTCGTTCTCATCCTGGGGCGCCAGCGCCGGGCCAGGGTCCTCGATGGCCACCGGTTCTTCGTGCCGGGGCTCCTCGGGCGGCGGCTCGAGCAGCGGCTCGAGCCGCTCGATCGGCAGGATCGGCCGCCGGACGGTCAGTCCTGCTGCCTCCCACTCCTGCTCGGCTCGCGCAACCTCGTCCGGGGTGCCGCCCGGAGGGAGGTCCTGCGCCGGTTCACCTGAAGCGGCCGCGACGGGAGGGGCCTCGACGGCAAGGGGGGCCTCATCGACGGGGACAGCCGGGGCCTCAAGAACGGGCACCTCGGTCTCCGGCGGCGGGGTCGGTCGGCAGACCGTCAGCCCCGCAGCGAACCACTCCTCCTCCGCGCGCAACGCCTCCGCTCGGGCCAGGTCGGCGTCGTCACCGGACCCAGGGGCTGACGGAGCTGGCTCAGCCGCAGCGACCGGCTCGGAGGCGACGGAGAAGGCCCTCGGGATGCTCCCCCCACGCGCGCTCGACGGAGCACCCCACGTCCACATGACGCCGTCGGCGCCCTGCACCTCGTCCATCGGGGTCTCCCTCTTGCTGCTGCCGTCACCGAGTCTTCCCTGCCACACCCAGCCCTGCCATACCTGCCCGCCCGCTACTGCCAGTTTTGCCACGATCGGGACACCTGCGACGTCCCGATGGTCCCCCGGCCCCACGGCATACACAACCTGCCGCCGTGACGACCACCTGACTGAGCCCCCTCAAGGCCGCCACCCAACCGCACCCCGGACGCCCCTCGCCGACCTGTGTGACCCCACGACACGCAAGCAGCCGCGACCATCGGGAGAAACCCCCAGCAACCGGGCGCAGCACCTCCATCCGCGCGCCCACGCCACCGCACGCGGCCTGCCCCCGGCGCGTCACAGGTGGGTGTCAGGTGGGCTCCCACGGCGGCTGTGCGCGGCAACGACACCGGCGTGACCGATACGATGCATCGACCGGCCAGCGGCAAGGAGGTATGACGTGGGACTGTTCGACAGGGTCGAGCGTGGCCTCGAACGAGCGGTCAACGGCGCCTTCGCCAAGGCCTTCAAGTCCGAGGTCCAGCCCGTCGAGCTCGCCTCGGCCATCCGTCGGGCGATGGACGACCGCGCCGCCGTGATGGGCCACGGGCGCACGATGGTGCCCAACCTCTACACGATCGAGCTCAGCCCCAGCGACTACGACCGGCTCTCGTCCTACGAGGACGCCCTCGGCGACGAGCTCGTCGCCGCGGCGCAGGAGCACGCCGACTCCCAGCGCTACCAGCCGAGCGGTCCCGTCCAGGTCTCGTTCAACGAGGGCCCCGACCTCGAGACCGGTGTCTTCCGGGTCCGCCCCGGCACCTCACGACGCGCCGGAGCCCGCCCCGGTCCCGCCGCCGGTCCTGGCGCCGGTCCAGCCGCCGCCGGTGCCCCAGCCCAGCCCGCCGCCCGCGAGACCCGGCAGCCCCACGAGCCGCAAGACCCGCCGGCCTCCTGGGCCGTCGAGGCCGCCCTCCCCGGGGCTCCCGCCGCTGCGCCGGCCGGGCCGCCCGCACCACCCGCCGCGCCGTCGCCCACGCAGCGGGCCGTCGCCCAGCCCGCGCCACCCGCCCGCAACCTGCACAACCCCGCGGGTCGGCCGTGGCTGACCATCGACGGCGAGCGCTACCCCCTGATCGGCGCGATCACCGTCATCGGCCGCGACGAGGTCGCCGACATCATCCTCGACGACCCCGGGATCTCCCGGCGGCACTGCGAGGTGCGGGTCAGCAACGACGGCCCCCACCTCATCACGTCGCTGCGCGACCTCGGGTCGACCAATGGCACCTACGTCAACGGCGAGCGGATCACCTCCCGCCGCCTCGACGACGGCGACCAGCTCACCGTCGGACGCACACAGGCGGTCTTCCGGCCCGGGAAACGGTGACGCCCTCGTGAGCGAACTGACCCTCACGCTGATCCGTCTGGGCCTGCTCTTGCTGCTGTGGGTCTTCGTCTTCAGCGTGACCACCGTGCTGCGCAGCGACCTCTACGGGACCCAGATCTCGCGCCGCGTGCTGTCCAAGCGCCAGCCCGAGCCCCGCCGCAGCCCGGGCCGTCAACCCGCCCAGCCGCCCGCGGCCAAGGACGCCGCCGAGGCCCCGCGCCCGGTCCGCCCGGGGCCCCGCCTCCCGACGGGCCTCGTCGTCACGGAGGGACAGCTCGCCGGCACCTCGCTCCCGCTCGGTCGCGGCGGCGTGCTGATCGGACGCTCCCCGGAGTGCACCCTCGTGCTCGACGACGAGTTCTCCTCGGGTCGGCACGCACGGATCTTCCCCGGTCCTGACGGCTGGCTCGTCGAGGACCTCGGCTCCCGCAACGGCACCTTCCTCGGCGGGCAGAAGCTCGTCGGCACCGCTCCCGTCGCCATCGGCAGCGTCCTGCGCATCGGCCGCACGACCCTGGAACTGCGCGGCTGACCCGTGCCCATCGCCCTGCGCTATGCCGCGCGCTCCGACCTCGGGCTCGGCCCGAAGTCACGCAACGAGGACTCCGGGTACGCCGGCCCGCACCTCCTCGTGCTCGCCGACGGCATGGGTGGGCACGCCGCGGGCGACGTCGCGAGCTCGATGATCGTCGGTGAGCTGGCTCCCCTCGACGGCGAGAGCATCGGCGCCGACACCGCGCTGCCAACCCTCGAGCGATCCATCCGCGAGGCCAACCGGCGCCTGAGCGCCGCGATGCGCGACGACCCCGCCCTCGCCGGCATGGGGTCGACCACGATTGCCATGCTCCGCACCGGCAACAAGCTCGCGATGGCCCACATCGGCGACTCCCGGGCCTACCTCCTGCGGGACGGCGTCTTCAGCCAGATCACCAAGGACCACTCCTTCGTCCAGCAGCTCGTGGACGAGCAGCGGATCACCCGGGCGGAGGCCGACGACCATCCGCAGCGCTCCCTCGTGACCCGGGTGATGACCGGCCAGGTCGAGGACGAGCCCGACCTGTCGATCCGCGAGCTCAAGCCCGGCGACCGCTACCTGCTCTGTTCCGACGGGCTCTCCGACTTCGTCCGCTCGGACGTCATTCAGGAGATCCTCACCGAGGCAGTCACGGCCGAGGCGGCCGCCGACCGGTGCATCGAGGTGGCCCTGCGCGCCAGCGCCCGCGACAACGTCACCGTTGTCATCGCCGACGTCGTCGACCTCAACACCTCCGAAGCACCCCCGACGGTGCCTCAGATCGTCGGCGCCGCCGCGGTGCGCGATCGGGAGGGCCGACGCACCCGCGGCCTGCCGATCAGCCCGGCCGAGAAGGCCGCTCAGCTCACCCGTGAGACCCGCGCCAAGTCGGCACCCGCTGAGGACGACGACGAGGAGGAGATCACGGCGATCGAGCTCGCCGAGGCCGACAGCCACGCCATGGCCCGGGGCCGCGCGGTCGTGGTCGCCGTGGTCGCGGTCGTCGTCCTCGCCGGAGCCGCGTATGCCGGGTGGAGCTGGTCGCAGCGCCAGCTCTTCCTCGGTCCGGCCGGCGGCTACGTCGCGACCTACCGCGGCGTGACGGAGGACATCGGACCGATCCGTCTCTCCCACGTCGAAGCGCGGTCCGACGTGGAGATCGCCGCGCTGCCGGTCCAGTACCAGGACCTCGTCAACGGGCGGATCGTCGTCGGTGACGCCGCCGAGGCCACGACCCGCATCGAGGCCCTGCGGATGCTGGCCATCAGCTGCCGTCTCCAGGCGGCGACCGGCGCGGCCTGCGGCAGCCTTCCGGCCGCGACCGCGTCACCCGCCGCCACGGGGACACCGACGACCACGGGCAGGACGGCGGGCACCGCGGCCCGGCCGGCGACGACGGCGCCGTCGATCCGCCTGACGACGGGCTCGACGCCATGACGACCACGGTCCGGACGGTGATCCCCAAGACGCGCCGCAACGTCGAGCTCGTGCTGCTCATCCTCGCGGTGGGCATCGTGCTCCTCGCCTGGGTGAGCGTCGACCTCGGGGTCCGCGAGACCGTGCCCGCCCAGCTCCTCACCGTCGGGGGTGGGCTGCTCGGGCTGACCGTCGCGTTCCACCTCGTGCTGCGCTGGAAGGCGTCCTACGCCGACCCGGTGATGCTCCCGATCGCGACTCTGCTCAACGGTTTCGGGCTGGTGATGATCCACCGCATCGACCTCTCCCAGGGGCATACCGGCCTCAACAGCGACGCCGCCCGCCAGCTGGTCTGGACCGCCCTCTCCGTCGTCGTCGCCGCCGTCGTGATCTTGGTCGTCAAGGACCACCGCATCCTGCGCCGCAAGACCTTCACCGCGATGGCGGCCGGTCTCGTCCTGCTGCTGCTGCCGCTGCTGCCGGTCATCGGCACCACGGTGCTCGGGTCGCGGATCTGGATCCGGCTCGGCCCGCTCTCCTTCCAGCCGGGCGAGATCGCCAAGCTCGCGCTCACGATCTTCTTCGCCGGATACCTCGTCCAGAGCCGCGACGTGCTGTCGCTGGCCGGCCGCAAGGTGCTCGGCTTCACCTTCCCGCGCGGCCGCGACCTCGGCCCGATCCTCATCGCCTGGCTGGTGAGCATCGCGGTCCTCGTCTTCGAGAAGGACCTCGGCTCCTCGCTGCTGTTCTTCGGCCTCTTCGTGGGGATGCTCTACGTCGCCACCGAGCGGGTGAGCTGGATCGCCATCGGGCTGGTGCTCTTCGCGGGCGGCAGCTATCTCGCCTACCGGCTCTTCGGCCACGTGCAGCAGCGGGTGCAGTTCTGGATCGACCCCTTCTCGGCGGAGTCGCTGCGTCAGTCCGACCAGCTGGCGAAGGGCCTGATGGGGATGGCGGCCGGCGGCCTGTTCGGGACCGGCCTGGGACAGGGGCGCCCGTGGCTCGTCGCCTTCGCCGACAGCGACTTCATCTTCCCCAGCCTCGGCGAGGAGCTCGGCCTCTTCGGGGTGTTCGCGCTGTTGGCCCTCTACGCCCTCTTCGTCGAGCGCGGCCTGCGGACCGCGCTGGGCGTCCGCGACGGCTTCGGCAAGCTCCTCGCCCTCGGCCTGTCCTTCTCGGTCGCGCTGCAGGTCTTCGTGGTCATCGGCGGGGTCACCCGGGTCATCCCGCTCACGGGTCTGACGACGCCGTTCATGTCGCTCGGCGGCTCCGCGCTCCTCGCCAACTGGACCCTGATGGCCCTGCTGCTCCGCATCTCGGACCAGGCCCGCCGACCGCTGCCCGAGGAGGACGACGCCCGCACCCCCGACCTTCCCGAGGCGATCGCCACCGACACCGAGGTGGTGGTCCTGCGATGAACACCCCTGTGCGCCGGATCTCCCGGCTGATCGCGCTGCTCTTCGCCTCGTTGCTCGTCTCGACGACGATCATCCAGTTCGTCCAGGCGCCGTCGCTCAACGCCCGGCCGGACAACCGCCGCACCCTACTGGACAACTACTCCCGGGACCGCGGCAGCATCATCGTCGGCGACACCCCGATCGCCCGGTCCGTGGCCACGGCCAACGACGAGATCAAGTACCTCCGCACCTATCCCCAGGCGCTGCTCTACTCCCACGTGACCGGCTACTTCTCCTACACCTACGGCGCCGGTGCGGCCTCGAGGGGTCCGACGACCCGCTGCTCTCCGGGTCCTCCGACACCCTCTTCTACCGCCGGATCACCGACCTGCTCACCGGCAAGCAGCAGACCGGCGCGAGCCTCAAGCTCACCATCAACGCCAAGGCCCAGGCCGCCGCCGACCAGGCCCTCGGCAACCAGCGCGGCGCGGTCGTGGCCCTCGACCCCAAGACCGGGGCGATCCTCGCGATGGTCTCCCACCCGCAGTACGACCCCAACACGCTGTCGGCCCACGACCAGACGAAGGTCGGTGCGGCGTGGACGTCACTGATCGCCGACACGACGGATCCCGCTGTCAACCGGGCGATCTCAGGCAACCTCTATCCGCCCGGGTCGGTCTTCAAGATCGTCACCGCGTCGGCGGCGCTCGAGGACAAGGTCGTCACCGAGCAGACCCAGATCCCGGCCCCGGCGGTGCTCGCCCTCCCGCAGACCAGCATCGGTCTGCCGAACTACGACCGGCAGCCGTGCGGCCCCAACGGCGCGACGACCCTCCAGCACGCCCTCGAGATCTCCTGCAACAGCGCGATGGGCTACCTCGGCCTCCAGCTCGGCGGCGACCGCCTGCGCGAGCAGGCCGCCAAGTTCGGCTTCGGCGAGACCCTGCGCATCCCCACCCGCGTCGAGCCGAGCACCATCCCCGCCGGCCTCAACGCGCCGCAGTCGGCGCAGTCGGCGATCGGCCAGTACGAGGTGCGGGTCACGCCGTTGCAGGTGGCGATGGTCTCGGCCGCGATCGCCAACCACGGCGTCGTGATGAAGCCCTACCTCGTCCAGAGCGTCCTCGGGGCCGACCTCAGCACCATCGACACCACCGCGCCGGAGCAGCTGTCGGTCGCGGTGTCCAACGACACCGCGTCGATCCTCACCCGGATGCTCGTCTCGGTCGTCGACAACGGCACCGGCAAGCCGGCCCGCATCAACGGTGTCCAGGTCGCGGGGAAGACGGGGACGGCACAACAGGGCAACGGCAAGCCGCCGCATGCCTGGTTCACCTCGTTCGCGCCCGCGAACGACCCCAAGGTCGCGGTCGCGGTCGTCGTCGAGGACGGCGGCAACGCCGGGAACGAAGCGGCGGGTGGGCTGCTCGGAGGCCCCATCGCCAAGGCAGTCATGGAAGCGGTGCTCAGTCAATGAACGAAGCGGTGCTCAGTCAATGAACCCAGTCGAAGGCCTGACCCTCGGGTCGCGCTACACCCTCACCGAGCGCATCGCGGTCGGGGGGATGGGTGAGGTCTGGAAAGCGCGCGACTCGGTCCTCGGTCGGGTCGTCGCCGTGAAGGTGATGCGCCCCCACGCCGCCGAGGAGCCCGCGTTCGCCGACCGCTTCCGGGACGAGGCGCGGCATACGGCCTCCCTCAGCCACCCCAACATCGCGACGGTCTACGACTACGGCGAGGACGACGGCGCCGCCTACCTCGTGATGGAGCTCGTCGACGGACAACCGTTGTCCGAGCTGATCGCTCGTGGTCCGTTCGCCCCCGACCGGGTGCGCTCGATCGTCGGCCAGGCGGCTCTCGCGCTCGCCGCCGCGCACGCGCAGGGCGTCGTCCACCGCGACGTCAAGCCGGCCAACATCCTCATCACCTCCGACGGCCGGGTCAAGCTCACCGACTTCGGCATCGCGAGCGCCGGTGAGAGCGCCAGCTACACCCGGACCGGCGAGGTGCTCGGCACCCCGCACTACCTCTCGCCCGAGCAGGCGGTCGGCCGGGCGGCGACCGGGTCCAGCGACCTCTACGCCCTCGGCATCGTCGCCCACGAGATGCTCACGGGCACCAAGCCCTTCGACGGCGGATCCGCCGTCGCGACGGCGCTCTCCCAGGTCAACGACCCGCCGCCGCCGCTGCCCGACACGGTGCCCGCCGACCTGCGCCGCCTCGTGATGAGCTGCCTCGACAAGGACCCGGCCCGGCGTCCGGAGTCGGCCGCGGCGCTCGCCGCCGCCCTCGGTATGCCGGTCAGCGGGCTCGCCGATGTCGACCCGGCGACCAGCGTGATCCACACCGGGCACACCGACCCGTCGGCGACCGCGATCATCGTGCCGGCCGCCATCCCCACGTCGGCGCCGCCCAGCGCCACCACCGTCCTGCCCTCCCGGCCCCCCGGCCCGCCGTCCCCCGATCTCTTCGCCGAGCCGGACCTCGGGCTGCGGGACGAGCCGATCACCCGGCGCAGCGACCTGCGCCAGGTCGAGGAGAAGAAGTCGAAGGCGGCCTGGTGGTGGGCGGTGCCCGTCGTCATCGCCCTCGCCGCCATCGGGTTCCTCGCCTACCAGTACGCCAAGAACTCCGGGACGGCCACGCCCACGCCAGGTCAGACCATCACGATCACCGGCCCTGCCGTCACCTCGACCCCGTCACCCTCGACACCCTCGACACCCTCGACGACGAGCACGAGCAGCACGTCGTCCACGACGTCCACGTCGTCCACGTCGGTGACGCCCCCGCCGACGGCGGCGGTCATCGACCCGAACACCTACATCGGCCGCAACTACGCCGACGTCTCCGCCGCGCTCAACAAGCTCGGCTTCTCAAACCTCAAGACGATCCCGTCCCAGAGCGACGTCACCCCCGGCAGCGTGCTGGCCGTCGACCCGAACGGCAACCAGCCCTACGGGACGCTGATCGTCATCACCTACGCCAAGCCCGCACCCTCGACCACCACCACTCCACCGACGCCCACCACGCCGGCGACGAGCGGGACTCCGACGACCGGCACCAGCGCGACGACGCCTGGCTGACGGGAGCGTCACCCACCCTGTCCCAAGATCCCCACCCTGCCAGCCACCACCCACCTCACCACCCACCTGACCACCCACCTGACCACCCACCGACCCACGAGCACGAGAGGAGAGAGCCGATGACCACGACTCCCCCCCTCCTCGGCGGGCGCTACGAGGTCGTCGGGCTCCTCGGCCACGGCGGCATGGCCGAGGTCTATCGCGGCGTCGACACGCGGCTCGGTCGTCCGGTCGCGATCAAGGTGCTGCGCGCCGACCTGGCGCGGGACAGCACCTTCCTCGGCCGCTTCCGTCGCGAGGCCCAGTCGGCTGCCGGGCTCAACCACCCGTCGATCGTCGCGATCTACGACTCCGGCGAGGACTCGACGACCGACCTGCGCGGCGGGGCGGTCCCCCTGCCCTACATCGTGATGGAGGTGGTCGAGGGGGAGACGTTGCGCGAGCGGCTCACCCGGGAGCAGACGGTCTCGCCGGACGAGGCGGCCCGGCTCACCGAGGGGGTCCTGTCGGCGCTGGACTACAGCCACCGGATGGGGATCGTCCACCGCGACATCAAGCCCGGCAACGTGATGGTGACGACCAAGGGCGAGGTCAAGGTCTGTGACTTCGGCATCGCCCGGGCGGTGTCCGACAGCTCCTCCACGATGACCCAGACCCAGGCCGTCATCGGGACGGCGCAGTACCTCTCCCCCGAGCAGGCGCAGGGCCAGCCGGTCGACGCCCGCTCCGACCTCTACTCCACCGGGTGCCTGCTCTTCGAGCTGCTCGCCGGTCGGGCGCCCTTCATCGGCGACTCGCCCGTCTCGGTGGCCTACCAGCACGTCGGTCAGCAGCCGCAGCCACCGTCGATCTTCGAGGAGGGCATCCCCGCCTCCTTCGACACGGTCACCCTCCACGCCCTGGTCAAGGACCGCGACCGCCGCTACCAGAGCGCGGTGCAGTTCCGCGCCGACGTCGCGGCCGCGCGCACCGGCCGGCCGCTCAGCGCCGAGGCCGCCGGCACGGCCGCTGCTGCCCTGGCGTCCGCGACGGGGGTGACGACGCTCTTCGGTGCCGCAGGTGCCGCAGGTGCCGCAGGTGGCGCAGGTGGCGCAGGTGGCGCAGGTGCCGCAGGTGCCGCCACGACCCTCGAGGGTGGCGCGGTGTCGGCCGGCGGGATGGGCGCCGGTGGGGTCGGGCCGGACGGCGAAGGTGGCGGGTTCGGCGCGGACGGCGGGGGCCCGGACGACCCGGACGACCCGGACGCACGACCCGACCCCGGCAGTGTGCCGGCCGGCGGGACGCCCGAGGGGACCGGCCGACGGCGGCGCGGGCCGGCATCCGCGCTGATCCTCCTGGCGGTCGTCGCCGCCCTCGTCCTCGTCGCCATCGCCGGCCGGGCGCTGTTCACTCAGGCCCAGGGGCCGACGGAGGTGGCGGTGCCCCGGGTCGTCGGCTCGATGGTCGACGCGGCCCGGGCGACCCTCGTGGGCCAGAAGTTCGTCGTCGACGTCACCAACGTCACCAACGACTCCGCGCCGGCGGGGCAGGTCGTGAAGCAGACACCGGACGGCGCCGCGACCGCGGCCCAGGGGTCCACCGTGTTCCTCGACGTCTCGAGCGGGCCGGGTCAGGTGACCGTGCCCGACGTCTCGGGGCTCAGCCAGGCCGCCGCGACGGCGGCCCTCGCCACCGACGGCATCACCGTCGACCTCGTCGACCTCGTCGACAACCCGGCCCAGCCCAAGGACAAGGTCATCAGCACCGACCCGGCATACGGGACGGTCATCCGCAAGAACACCCCGGTGACGCTGCGCATCTCCAGCGGCAAGCTGCCCGTGCCCGACGTGACGACGAAGAACTTCTCGGTCGCGCAGGCGACCCTGACCCAGAACGGCCTGACCAGCCAGATCGTCGCCGTCGACGACGCCACCGCCCTCGTCGGCACGGTGCTGAAGCAGGACCCGGCCTCCGGGACCATCGTCGCCTCGGGCACCAAGGTCACGCTGACGATCGCCCGCGCGCCGCTGCCCACCACCCAGACGACGACGGTCACGACGACCGTCACCGCTCCGCCCACGACACCGACGACGACACCGACGACCCCCACGGGGACGACCACGAGCGGGCGGACCAGGCCCGTCGGCTGACGGGGCTCGGCTCCGGGAGCAGCTTGACCTAGCCGGCGACGAGCCGGGCCACGGCTGCCGCGTCGTGCACCAGCGGGCTGAGGCCGACCGACCTCAGGACGGCGTCGGACAGACCGCAGGTGAGCAGCCAGTTGGCGAGGATCCGGTGGCCGCCCTGGGTGAGCACGCTCTCCGGGTGGAACTGGACCCCGTGCAGGGGCAGCTCGGTGTGGCGGACGGCCATGATGATGCCCGTATCGGTGTGTCCGGTCGTCACGAGCGTCTCGGGACGGGTGGCCGGGTCGATGGTGAGCGAGTGGTAACGCGTGGCGGGGAACGGCGTCGGCAGCCCGTGGAGCACCCCGGTGTCGTCGTGGTGGACGAGCGAGGTCTTGCCGTGGAGCAGCTCCGGTGCCCGCCCGACGGTCGCGCCCATGACGACGCCGAGCGCCTGGTGGCCGAGGCAGACCCCGAGCATCGGCTGGCGTCGCTCGGCGCACGCCTCGATCATCGCCATCGAGACGCCGGCCTCCTCGGGGGTGCCCGGGCCGGGGGAGATCAGGACCCCGTCGAAGTCGGCGCCGTCGGCCGGGGAGATCGCGTCGTTGCGCACGACCTCGCACTCGGCGCCGAGCTGCTGGAGGTAGCCGACGATGGTGAAGACGAAGCTGTCGTAGTTGTCGACGACGAGGATGCGGGTGGTCGTGGGATCCCTCATGGGGTGGCTCGGGTCGAGGGGGTGGCGTTCGGAGTGGTCGGGACCGCCGTCGTGGCCGGGCTCGACGACGGCTGGACGGTGACGTTCTCGAACGGCAGATAGGGCGTGACGAGTGGGAAGACCCAGACGAAGAGGACCGCGACGACGACGAGGAAGAGCACGAGCGCCTCGGCGCTCTTGGCCCAGCGGTTGCCGGGCAGCACCCGCCAGAGGGCGGCATACACGGGGTCAGGCCGCCTTCGAGGGGTCGGCGGTGACCGACGCGGGCAGGCCCTGGACGTGGGGGATCTTCTCGACGAAGGTCGAGAAGACGATGTAGCGGTGCGTCGAGCCGTAGCGCGGGTTGCACGAGGTGAGGGTGAAGTGGCGCTCGGTCGGCACGTCGCCGGGCTTCTCGGGCACCGGGGCGATGACGGCGATGTCGGTCGGCTCGACGATCTCGTGGCGATCGACCTTGTAGACGAAGTAGGCCTCGCGGGTCTCGATCACCATCAGGTCGCCGTCCTTAATGGCGTCGATGTCGATGAGCGGGTTGCCGTGCCCGGCGCGGTGACCGGCGATGGCGATGTTGCCGACCTCGCCGGGCAGGTTGGTGCCCTGGTAGTGCCCCAGACCGTTGGCGAGGACGTCGAGGCCGACACCCTCGTAGATCGGCTTGGACCAGTCGGCCCCGAGCCGCGGGATGCGCAGGATCCCCCACGCGTGGCCGTAGGCGAGGTCGGCGGTCGTGATCGGCGGCTGCCCCGTGTGCTGGGTCGCTGCCGCGCCGCCGCCGACGGACGGGTGGGCCGCACCGCCGCCGAAGTCCTTCTCGAGGGCGGAGACGGTGTTGGACTGCGCGTGGCCCTCGACGACCGCGACATAGCCCAACTGCCACACCACGAAGAGGATGAGCAGCACCCCCGCGGTGATGAACAGCTCGCCGACGACACCCATGGCCCCCCGGAGCGTCCTCACCGGCTCACCACCGCGGTCGCCTGGCTCACCGGGCCAGCGTATGCCGGGAAGCGGGCATCCCCGGCCACCCTCACGTCGTAGGTCAGACCGACGGCGTCGACCCACTCGCGATAGATCTTCACCTGCGGGTCGGCGTTGAGCGCGGCCCCCATGTCGCCGGTGGGACCGATGGCGGAGATGACGTAGGGCGGGGAGTAGACCCGGCCCTGGAGGATGAGGGTGTTGCCGACGCAGCGCACGGCGGAGGTCGCGATCACCCGCTGGTCCTGGATCATCATCGCCTCGGCGCCGCCGGCCCAGAGCGCGTTGACGACACCCTGGACGTCCTGCTGGTGCACGACGATGTCGTCGGGACCGTAAGGCTTGGGCAGCGAGTCGGCGCTGCGATGGGCGTCGTCGAGCGTGACCGTCACGGTGGGGCCGTGGACCGCGGCGGTGCCGACGGGCGCGGCGAGCGCCCCGGCCGCGTCGGTGAGCGCGCTGACCTCGGAGGAGCCCGGGGCGGCTGCGGCCGTCAGCCCGTCGACCTGCACCTGCAGCTGCCGCAGGTGCTCGACCTTGGTCTGCACCTGACGGTTCTCGGCGCGGATGAGACCCGGCAGGTCCTGGCCCGCCGAGCGCAGGTCGGTGCCGCGGGCGGTCTGGAAGCTGGTCGCGAAGAGCAGCCCGGCGACGACAGCGACGACGGGGACGACGAGCGACCAGGCGGTGGGGCGCTGAACGTAGAACGCCCGCCCGAGGCGGTGGCCCGCGCCGGAGGGGGGGTCCTCCGGGGCGGTGGCGGGCGGCATACGGGTCGGCTCTCGGTTCGGCTGGTGCTGGCGGTGGGACGATGTCAGGCGGTGGAACTACGCTAAGCCCAGTCGCCTGCCCTCGGTCTCCCGCAAACGGTCACAGATGGGTCCCGTGCGACGACAGACCCGACCATCGAGCGACACGTCAACGAGGAGCAGGTCCCGTGCCCGAGTCCAAAGGCCGATCGAAGCCGAAGTCGACCTTCGTCGCCCCCGTGAAGGCCAAGGAGGGGCCCAACCCCGAGTGGTGGGTGCCCGTCTTCGTCACCCTGCTGCTGCTGGGGCTGGCCTGGATCGTGACCTTCTACATCTCGCAGGGCGCCTGGCCGGTGGCGAAGTTCGGCTATTACAACCTCGTCGCGGGCTTCGCACTGCTGATCGGCGGCTTCGGGATGGCGATGCGCTGGCGCTGAGCCAGTTCTGCGCCGGCCTGCCCACGTTTGTCCACAGGTTTGTCCCCAGCCTGGGGATGAATGACAGCCGTGTAAGTCTGACCTTCTGGAGCGACTCGGATCAGCGAAGGTCGACCGGCACCCCGGCGTACTTCACGACCATCAGCCCGACCACGACCACGAGCACCCCGGCGAGGGCGGGCCAGACATAACGGCGCCGCTGCGGGGTGTTGAGCAGGGCGACGGCCCCGGCGCAGGCGACGCCGGTGAGGAAGCCGCCGAGGTGGGCCTGCCAGGCGATGCCGGGGATGACGAAGCCGAGCACGCCGTTGAGGACGATCGTGACGCCGATGCCCGCCGTGGACCGCCCGAGGTGTCGGTTGAGCACCAGGAGCGCCCCGAAGAGCCCGAAGACCGCGCCCGACGCGCCGACCACGCCCGTGAACCACGACTGGTAGGCGTCGACCTGGGCATTCGTGAGGAAGGCCGGCGGGGCGGCTGCGAGGAGGACGACCCCGGCCGAGCCGCCGATCGCGCTGATGAGGTAGAGCGCGACGAAGCGAGCGCGGCCGAGCAGCTGCTCGAGGTAGGGGCCGATCTGCCAGAGGCAGAGCATGTTGAACGCGATGTGCAGGAAGTTGCCGGGGCTGTGCAGGAAGGCCGCGGTGAGGACCCGCCACGGCTCGCTCCAGCCGACCACCGGCGCGAACTCGAGGTCGGTGGTGAGCGACGGCCGCACGAGCTGGCCGACGAAGACGACGACGCAGATGCCGATGAGCACCTTGGTCGCCACGCCCGGGTTGCTCGCCCGTCCACCGAAGGTCGTGACGGTCGAGCGGTCACCACGCGACTGCTCCTTGACGCAGTCGACGCACTGGATGCCGACCGCGGCCGGCCGCTGGCAGTCGGGGCAGGTGGGGCGGTTGCACCGCTGGCAGCGCACGTAGGACTCGCGGTCCGGGTGGCGCGGACAAGTGGGCACCTGCTGGGTCGTCGGGGGTTCGGTCATCGCAGGGTGAAGTCTCTCATCACGGGCAGTTCGCCAGTCGTTCGGTTCGTCCGATCAACGTCCGGCCTCGACCCGCGGTGCCCGAGGGCCACGTCAGCGGTATGTATGCCGTGTTCGGCACCACCGCTTGAGTGGTGCCGACACGGCATACGGGACGGAGCCGAAGTGAGAAGGAACCGCGGTCAGGCGTCGTCCTTGTGGATCGTCACGCGCTCGATGACCACGTCGTCGAGCGGGCGGTCGTCACGGTCGGTCGGGACCGCGGCGATCTTGTCGACGACCTCGCGGCTCGGGGCGTCGGCGACCTCGCCGAAGATCGTGTGCTTGCCCTGGAGGTAGGTGGGCGTGGAGACGGTGATGAAGAACTGGGACCCGTTGGTGCCCTTGCCGCCCTGCTTACCGGCGTTGGCCATAGCGAGGAGGTAGGGCTTGGTGAACGTCTTGTCGGGGTGAGGCTCGTCGTCGAACTTGAAGCCCGGGCCGCCCATTCCCTTGCCGAGGGGGTCGCCGCCCTGGACCATGAAGCCCTCGATGATCCGGTGGAAGACGAGGCCGTCGAAGAACGGCGTGGGGTTGGTGCGGCCGGCGTCGTCCTTGTAGTCCTTCTGACCCGTGGCGAGACCGACGAAGTTCTCGACCGTCTTGGGCGCCTCGTTGGGGAACAGGGTGACGGCGATGTCGCCGTGGTTCGTGTGCAGTGTGGCCTTCATGGTGACGATCCTGTCACGACGGCCTGTCACGACGCACGGCGGCCGTGGAAGCGGCCCCGGTGTGCATTCGGGTGCTGAAACGGTGCAGGATGGGTAGTTGAGACCGGAGTAGGTCGACGACTGAGGAGATGACCGTGTTCCGCACGAAGAACGAGCCAACCGCAGCAGACAGGCTGAGCGCCCTGCGCGACAAGGTGAGCCCGGCCGCCGACGCCGCCGTGGACGCCGCCAAGACCTATGGCCCGGCGGCGAAGGAGCGCGCTGAGCACGCGGCTTCTGCTGCGGCCGATGCGGCGCGCACCTACGGTCCGGAGGCCAAGAAGCGGGCGCAGGCGGCAGCGGACTGGGCCGGCCCCCGCGTCGAGACGGCGATCGACCGGGCGCAGCCCTACGTGGAGAGCGCCCGCGACAAGGCCCAGCCCTACGTGGAGCACGCCATCGACCTCGCGGCGCCCAAGGTCCAGGGCGCCGTCGACGGCATCGCCCCCCGGGTCGACGCGACCCGCGACCACATCGTCGACGACTGGCTGCCCAAGCTGTCGGCCGCCGTCTCGACGGTCGTCGCCGCCTCCCAGGCCGCCCGCGACCAGGCGAGCGACCTCGTCGACCACGCCAGCGACGTCAAGGACCAGGCCGCCGAGCTCGGTGGGCGGGCCCCCCAGGCCCTCTCGGTCCTCAAAGGCGACTCGGTGGCCAAGCGCAAGCGCCGCCCGGGCCGGGTGCTCCTCATCGTCGGGGTCATCGGCGCAATCGGTGCGGCCGTGGCCGTGCTGCTGAACCGCAAGCCCAAGGACGACCCGTGGGCGGCTCCGCTCTCGGAGGCCTCCTACACCGCGCCCTCGAGCGGCCGGGGATCGTCGTTCACCAAGCCCGCGGGTGACGCGGCGGACTCCGCCAAGGACAAGGCGTCCGGCCTTCTCGACAGCGTCAAGGACAAAGCCTCGGACGTGGTCGACGCGGCGAAGGATAAGGCCGACGACGCCAAGGACGCGGCGGGCGACGCGGTGGACGCGGCGAAGGACAAGGCCGACGACGCCAAGGACGCTGTCTCGGACGCCAAGGGCCCGGCCTCTGACGCCGTCGAGCACGCGAAGGACGCGGCCTCCGACGCCGTGGACGCCGCCAAGACGAAGGCCGACGACGCGACCAGCTGACGGTTTGATCCTGGCCAGGCGGCCTCGATGCTTCGGCGCCGGGGCCGCTTCCGTGTGAGGATGCGGCGATGAGCGAGACACGGACCAGACCCCTCAGCGGGGCGAAGATCGGGTCGTTGATCGGCTGCGTCGGGGGGTTGGCCTTCTACCTCGTCAACGCCGGGCCGCTGCCCGACGCCTGGCCGCTCCTGCTGCGGGTGCTCGGCGTCCTGCCCTTCGTCGGCGTCGTCGCCCTCGTGCTGCGCGCCCGGGTGATCGGGCGTGGCATTGCGCCCTCATGAAGCCAGCTCCGGGCATACGGCTGGACCGTCATCGCCGAGGTCGTCGCCATCGTCGTCGGGTCGCGCCTGCTGACGACGCTCGCCGGAAAGCCCGACCTGGGTCTGCCGTGGGTCGCGATCGTGCTCGGCATCCACTTCATCGTGTTCGCGCCGATCTTCAAGGAGCCGATCTTCGCGTGGTTCGGCGTGCCGATCGCCCTGTGCGGCGTGGTCGGCCTCGTCCTGGCACTGGCCGGCACCGGCCCGCCGACGATCGGTGTCGTCGCAGGGATCCTGCCGGGGACCATCATGTTCGGCGCGGTGGCCTGGAGCGCCTGGGTCGGCCGGCCCCGGATCGAATGAAGAACCACGGCGTGAGCTCCACCTGCGCCGCCAAACATACAGAGGGACCAGCGCTGAACCAGATTGCCCCGGTATGCCGCCCCTGACGGTTCCTTCTGTATGTCTGACTGACCGGCCCGGCGCCGGTCACGACCCCCACCCAACCGCAATGTCGTCCGATCGGGGCCCGGTTCAGGTGCTGCTGATGGCGGCGAGGACGTCCATCCGGGCGGCGCGGCGGGCCGGGACCACGGCAGCGAGGACCCCGACGAGGGCCGCGACGACGACGAACGTCAGGAGCTGCCCGACGGGGACCGACAGGACGGTGATGCCCTGGCCGGTCATCGCCCGTTGCAGGCTGATGCCGAAGACGAGTCCCAGGACGATACCGAGGACGGCACCCAGGACCGAGATGGCCACCGACTCCAGCCGGATCATTGACCGCAGCTGCCGCCGACTCATCCCGATCGCGCGGAGCAGTCCGACCTCACGGGTGCGCTCGATCACTGACAGCGCAAGGGTGTTGACGATCCCCAGCACGGCGATGAGCACGGCCAGGGCGAGCAGCGCGTAGACGATGGACAGGATCTGGTCGATCGGCGCCCGCTGCGCGGAGGCGTAGGCGGCCTGGTCCTGGAGGGTCACGGTGGGAAGTGGAGCGAGCACCGAGGAGATGCCGGCCGCGACCGCTGCCGCGTCTGCCCCGGGTGTCCGGGTGACGTAGAGGAGGGAGTCCACGGGCGCGATCCCGCCGGTCGCCAGGGTGGCGGGGGCGACGATGACGTCCGCGCCGAGGAACTCGGTGGGCTTCAGGATCCCGGTGATCCGCTGGGTCGTCGAACCGGCCGGGAGGGTGAGCATGATGGCGCTGCCGAGCCTCCATCGGTGGTCGCGGGCGGCGGTGCTGGTGACCAGGACCTCGCCGGGGCCGGTCGCCAGGGCGCCGGACTCCGTCGTGAGGCTGACGACCCTGCTCAGCTGCACGGGGTCGACACCCGCCACCGCCGTCTGCCGACCGTCGACCTTCGCCGCGGCATACTGCATCGGCACGACGTCCTCCACGCCGGGGACCGCCACGATCCTGGTGCCGACGGTGGCCGAGAACGGTGCTTGGGTGGCATTGGCGACGACGTAGTCCGCCTTCATGCCGGTGCTGAGCAGCGCGTCGATGCTGGCCTTTGCCGACTGACCGAGGATCGCCATGGTGGTGACGAGGGCGAGCCCGATCATCAGCGCCGACGCCGTCGCCGCGGTGCGGCGGGGGTTGCGCTTGGCGTTCTGGCGGGCGACGGTCCCGACGGCGCCGAACAGCCGGGGGTAGAGACCGGCGATCTCGGCAACGAGGGGCCGGGAGATGGTCGGGCTCAGGAGCATCACCCCGATGAGGACGGCCAACGTCCCGAGACCCAGGATGGTGAGGCCACCGCCGAGAGCAAGGGCCCAGAACATGAGGGCGGCACCCGCTGTCGTCAGAGCGGCACCGCCGAGCAGTCGACGGCGCAGCGACGACTCCGGGATGGCGACGTCGTCGCGCATGGCGGCGATGGGCGGCACACCGGCCGCGCGCCGGGCGGGGAGGTAGGCGGCGACGAGGGTGACCAGGACCCCGACGGTGTATGCCGCGACGGCGGTCCGCCCGTTGAACACGAGGCCGGCCTGGGTGAGGTCCAGCCCGAACAGGGCGAACAGCGACTTCAGCCCGACGGCGAGACCGAAGCCCAGCACCAGACCCACGGTGGATCCGACCAGACCGACGATCAGGGCCTCGAGCAGCACCGAGGTGGTGACCTGCGAGCGGGAGGCGCCCAGGGCTCGGAACAGGGCCAGCTCCCTGGTGCGCTGCGCGATGATCATCGAGAACGTGTTGAGGATGAGGAACGTCCCGACCAGCAGAGAGATGGCGGCGAAGACCAGCAGGAACGTCGTGACGAACGAGAGCGAGCTCTGGATCTGGTCCTGGTTCTCCTGGACGACCTGGCGGTCGTCGACGGCCTCCAGCCCGCCCGGCAGGGCGGCGGTGACCGCATCTCGCAGCTGGGCGTTGGGCAGCGATCCGTCGCCGGTGACGATGATCTGGCTGAACGCATTGGCACCACCCAGGTAACGCTGCTGCGCGGTGCGGGTGTCCGTCAGCACCAGCGTGGCTCCGACCGTGTTGCCGGTCGGGCCGAAGCGCACGGTGCCGACCATGATGCCGGTCACCGTCGGTTGCGAGCCGGAGGTGACCAGGTGGACCGTGTCGCCCAGGTGGTATCCGCCGGTGCTGGCCGTCTCCTGGTCCAGCATGAGCTCGCCTGGTCCGGCGGGGGCCCGGCCGGAGGTGATGGTGATGATCGGGGATCCGTCGGCCGCCGGGGCGGCGTCGTAGCTGTCACCGATGCCCGGGGCGCCGCCGGTGCTGACGACCTTCCCGTTCTTGCCCAGGACGAAGGTGCCCTGGTCGGTGACGGCTCCGTCCGCCCGCGCCACGCCCGGCAGGTGTGCCAGCAAGCCGACCACCGCTGCCGGTACGACGCGGGTGTCGGTGCTGGTGAAGCCTCCGGAAGCAGCTGCGCTGGTGTGGGCGGGTCGGACGGTGACATCCGGTGCGGTCTGGCGGAACAGCGCACTGAAGCTGTTGTTCAGGGTGTCGGTGAAGATGAACGTGCCCGAGACGAACGCGACGCCCAGGACGATCGCGAACGCGCTCATCATCAGCCGGAGCTTGTGTGCCCAGAGGCTCTTCAGAGCGGCGTGCCGCATCAGGCCACCCCCGCCGCAACGTCGGCCCTCGGGGTCTCGAGGCTCTTCATCCGGTCGTGCACCCTGTCGGCAGTGGGCGCAGTCTTCTCGTCGACGATGCGGCCGTCAGCGAGGAACAGCACCCGGTCGGCGTAGCCGGCGGCGACCGGGTCGTGGGTGACCATCACCACGGTCTGCCCGAACTCCCGGGTGGCCCGACGAAGGAAACCGAGGACCTCCGCCCCGGCCACCGAGTCCAGGTTGCCCGTCGGTTCGTCGGCGAAGATGATCTGCGGCCGGCTGGTCAACGCTCGAGCGCAGGCCACGCGTTGCTGCTGCCCGCCCGAGAGCTGGCTCGGGGTGTGGGTCAGGCGATCGGTCAGGCCCAGCGTGCCGATGATGGAGTCCAGCCACGCCCGATCGATGCTGTGGCCGGCGATGTCCATCGGCAGGGTGATGTTCTCCAACGCCGTCAACGTCGGCACCAGGTTGAAGGACTGGAAGATGAACCCGATGCGGTCCCGGCGGATCCGGGTCAGCTCCTTGTCCCTCAACGTGTTCAGCTCGGCCTTACCGATGAACACCTGCCCGGAGGTGGCGTCGTCCAGTGCGGCCAGGCAGTGCAGGAGCGTGGACTTGCCGGAGCCGGACGGTCCCATGATCGCGGTGAGCTGGCCCCGGCGGAACTCCACACTCACCCCGTCGAGGGCCACGAGCTGGGTGGCCCCGGATCCGTAGACCTTACGCAGCTCGACCGTGCGGGCGGCGATGCTCTCGGATGTGCCCAGAGAAAGTCGTGGAATGGAGGTGGCCGTCATCGTCGATCCTTGGTTCTCGTGGTGTCCCGCCTGCAATCAGGTGGTCCGTCTCTCAGTCTGGGTTTCCCCGGCTCGGTCCCACCAGAGTCGTTGGTCCCAGCGCTGTCGGTGCCGGGTGACAGGGTCTCCCCCACGACACGTCGAGCTCCCCTCCGTGGTCGCAGCATCAACCGGAGGAGCACACCATGAACACCCGCGACGCGTTCGACCTCACCCGCGCCCTGCTCGAGCGGCACCAACTCGCCCACTGGACGGTGGAGTGGGACTCCGCCAAGACCCGCGCCGGCGTGTGCCGCTTCCAGGAGCAGACCATCGGCCTCAGCGCCCCGCTCACCCGGCTGCACGGTGAGGCCGAGGTCCGCGACACCATCCTCCACGAGATCGCGCACGCCCTGGCCGGGCCGGAGGCCAAGCACGGCCCTCGGTGGCGGCAGATCGCCCGGTCGATCGGCTGCTCCGGCCGGCGCTGCACCTCGGACGACTCCGAGCGGATCGCCGGCGCCTGGCTCGGGGTCTGCCCGGCCGGGCACGGCGTCACCCGCCACCGCGCACCCACCCGCGTCACGTCCTGCACGCAGTGCTCGCCCCGCTTCGATCTCAAGCACCTGCTCGGGTGGTCCCTGCACGGCGACCCCGCCCGGATGCACGCCAACTACTCCGCCGAGCTCAAGGCCCTGCGCTCCGGCACCACCTCCGTGACGATGCTGCCCGTCGGCAGCCGGGTCCGGATCACCACCCCCGGCCGGTATGCCGGCCAGCTCGGCACCGTCGTCCGCCGCGGCCGGACCCGCTTCCACGTCCGCTGTGCCGACGTCACCATCGACCTCCCGTTCGCCGGCGTCGAGGGAGTCGGGGGTGAGGGAGTCGGGGGCGAGATGCTGCTCGGCTTCGATGACGAGTACGACGACGACGGCGTGAACGCCTTCAACGACTCCGAGGGGTTCGACGAGGATGCGTGCGCCAGGCTCAGCGCGCTGTATCCCCGCTCATCGCCTGAGAAATGACACCTCGGTCGGGGCTGATGGCGTTCTCCTCCTCAGAGGTGGCGAACGAACCCATCCCCACCATGAGCACGGCGACGGCGTCCTTGACGGCTACCGCGAGCGTGTCACCGTCCGTCAGCGGGCTCGCGGCCAGGCCGAACAGGGTGGCCAGGAGCACCATAGCCAGTTGTGCCGGGTCGAGGTCGGGGTTGACCCGGCCTCCCGCCTGCTCGGCCGACAGGTACTGCGCGAGGAGCAGGGGCGGACCGGTCGCGGCAGTGGCAAAAGCTGGCGCAGGCGCCGAGGCGCCCAGGGTCGGGTCGCTCATCAGGGCGAGCTCGAGCGGGATGACGTTGGCCCGCAGCTCCGCCAGTCGGACGAGGCACTCGGTGAGGGTGTCGGCGACCCGACCCGACCCGGCCCGGGCGGGGAGCCCGGTCATCCAGGCCAGCATCTCCTGGTGTCCGTCGAGGGCTGCGGCGAAGAAGAGCGAGCGTTTGTCGGGGAAGTGCCGATAGATGGTGGCTTCGGAGACGCCGGCTTCGTCGGCGATCGCTCGGGTGGTGGCCTGGTGGTAGCCGCGGGCGGCGACGACCGAGGCGGTGGCTCGGATCAGGGCCGCCTTGGTGCGTTCACCACGCACGGTCATGTCAGAGGGGCTCCCAGCCGTTGGCGATCAGTCGGTGATGTCACGGCGCACGACCACGATCGTGGCGGCCGCCAGAGTGAGGACAAGATACGTCACGCCGAGGCTGAGCGCGGCGCCGTAGGACACCGCTGCGGTCCCCCCGCTCGCGATGGCGGACATCGTGGTGCCGGGCAGCCAGTCGCGTGTCGAACTGGCAACCGAGGTGATGAGTGACTCGCCCAGCAGGACGTAGCCCACGCCGACCCCGATCGCCACGCCTGAGGAGCGGGTGAGGGTGGCGAGGGCCAGGCCGATCGTGCCCCAGATCAGCAGGGCGCCGAAGAGGTTGATCCAGGCCCCGAGCAGGAGGGGGATGAGGTCGTTCCCCCAGGCGGAGGGCGAGTAGCCGGCCGACTGTGCGGCCAACGGGGCCGCGACGAGGTTGGCGACGAGCGCGACGGTCGTTGCGGCGGCGGTGAAGACGCCCAGGGCAAGCCACTTGCCGAGGATCAGTCGCCAGCGAACGGGCTGCGCGGAGGCCAGCACCCGGATCAGTCCGGTGCTGTAGTCCGTGGAGGTGGCGATGGCCCAGAACGAGAGGGCCACCACTCCGAGGATCGAGGACGCCGAGCCCAGACCGGCGACGATTCCGTGCTCACTCAGCAGGCGGGCCTCGCTGGGAAAGCTCACGCCCGGACCGTTGGCGGGCGGCACGCTGCTGCTCTTGATGACCTGGAACATGACGACGTTGATGATCATGGCCAGCGCCGCCGTGAGTCCGAACCAGCCGATGATGACGCTGCGACGGCTCAGGCGACCGAGCTCGCTGCGGACGACGCCGATCATGAGCGGACCGCCGCCGCTGTCGCTGCGGCGCTCGCCGAAGCGGCCCGGGCACCGGCCAGCTCCCCGTCGTCGTTGCCGGTCATCTCCAGGAAGATCGACTCGAGGCTGTCCCTGCTGACGGTCAGCTCGGCCAGGGTGACGCCGGCAGCGAGGGAGTCGCGGTTGATCTGGGCCGCCTGCTCTCCCGGCGCGGCGATCGTGAGGGTGACGGTGGCCTCGGTGCCGGCATCGGGGGTCACCACCGACCACCCGGCGTCGGTCAGCGCCTGACGCAGGCGGCCGTGGTCCGAGTCGAACTCGGGCCTGACGTGGACGGGCGTCGGGGCCAGCGCCAGCAGGTCTGCCATCGGCCCGGCATACATGAGCATGAGCACACCGAACCGGATGATGACCAGGAACGTGCAGATGCTCTCGATCTCACTGAGCAGGTGCGACGACACCACGACGGTCCGGCCCGACCGGGCCAGCGACTGCAGCAGGTGGCGGATCTCGAGGATCCCCGCCGGGTCGAGGCCGTTGGTGGGCTCGTCGAGAAGGAGGAGCTCGGGGTCGGGAAGCAGGGCGGCCGCGATGCCGAGGCGCTGCTTCATGCCGAGGGAGAACCGTTTGACCGGCTCCCGGTCCCGGCCGGCGAGCCCGACGATGCTCACCACCTCGTCCACCCGCGAGGCGGGCAGACCTCGCAGGCGCGCGAGCGAGATCAGGTTGGCCCGGGCCGACAGGCTGGGGACGAAGGCCGGGCCCTCGACCAGGGCCCCGACCGACGCGGCATACGCCTGGGGTGTGGCGATCGACCGCCCGAGGATCTCGGCCTCTCCGGACGTGGGCTTGATCAGCCCCAGCAGCATCCGGATCAAGGTCGACTTCCCCGACCCGTTCGGACCCACCAGCCCCACCACGCCGCCGGTGGGCAGGTCGAGGGTGAGGTCGTCGACCGCTGTCAACGACCCGAAGCGTCGGGTCAGCCCGATTGTGGTTACCACCATGGGGCACCTCCAAATGTAAGTGAGTGATCACTTACATTAACCGAGCGACTCTCGCAACGGTAGCCCTCTCCGCGTTTGCGTCGGTGAGTCCGGGCGAACCCATCGCTCAGTCCCGGGTGTCGATGAGGGCGGCGAGGCCGTCGAGCAGGCGCTCGAGGCCGAAGAGGTAGGCGTGATCGGGGTCGTTGGCGCTTCCGTGCGCGGTCCCGGCATCGGTGCCGACCCTGGTGGCCAGCGGATATGCCTCCTGGTCCATGACGCGAGCGAGTAGGGGCGCGTTGGCAGCCCACCACTCCTGGTCGTCCATCGCGCTGTCCCGCTGCGTGGCGCGGGCGTCGCCGGCGGCCCGGGCACTGGCCTGGGCGAAGCTCAGCACCAGGGTCAGTGCGTCGTCCATCTCGATATCGGTCAGGCCCAGACCATCGAGCGCGCAGAGCTCGTGCTCGTACTTGGCCATCAGGCCGGGCCCGAGCGGCGGCCGCAGGGTGGAGACCGCGGCGGCCCAGGGGTGCGCCTGGTAGAGAGTGTGATTCTCCGCCGCCACCGCGCCGAGACGCTCGCGCCACGGTCGGCCGCTGGTGTCCGCCCGCGGGAGGCGACCGTATGCCGCGTCGAGCATCAGGTCGACGAGCTCCGCCTTGCCGGGGACGTAGGTGTAGAGCGTCATGGGTGCCACCCCGAGGTGCCCGGCGAGCCGGCGCATGGTCACTGAGTCCAAGCCTTCGCGGTCGGCCAGCTCGGTCGCGGAGGCGACCACGGCATCGAGGTCGAGGCCTCGGGCCGGGCCCCGAGACGGCGGGGCCGCCCCGTCGCGCCACAGCAGGGCCAGGGTCCGGGCCGGGTCACCGGCGCTGGTGCGTTCGGTGGGCACGGCAGCATCTTCCCCCATCCCGACTCACCTCGTACAGTGTACGTTATACGGCGTAAGGCCCACCACCCACCTCAGGAGCCAGATGAAAATCACCGCGTGTGCCGTGTCCCTCAACGTCGATGACGTCCCCGCCTCCGCGGCCTTCCTGCCCGACCACTTCGGCTTCCAGGAGCAGATGGCCGCCGACGGCTTCGCCTCCCTGGCCCGCGAGGACGCCGGCATGGACGTCATCTTCCTGCGTCGCGGACTGCCCACCCTGCCCGAGGACCAGCGCCACGACCACACCCAGGGCCTGATCCTGGCGCTGACCGTCGACAACCTCGACGAAGAACTGGCCCGGCTCGAGGCGGAGGGTGTCAATAGCCAAGCTCAGGTCCCCGCTGGTGGCCACGTGAAAGTCCCCACCCCTTGCGGTGTTAGTCAGGTGGTGGGGCGGCCTCCTGTCCGGGTTTTGGCGTCACGCATGCGGTAGGACTGGCCGGTGGTGACCACGGTGGTGGCGTGGTGCAGCAGCCGGTCGAGGAGGCTGACGGCGGTGGTGTGCTCGGGCAGGAACCGGCCCCAGTCCTCGAAGGACCAGTGGGAGGCGATGGCCAGGGATCGGCGTTCGTAGGCAGCGGCCACGAGGCGAAACAGCAGCTGGGTGCCGGTGTCGTCCAGCGGGGCGAACCCGACCTCATCGACGAGCAGGACGTCGTGCCGCAGCAGGGTCTCGATGGTCTTGCCGACGCTGTTGTCCGCGAGTCCGCGGTACAGGGTCTCGACGAGGTCGGCGGCGGCGGAGTACTTGACCTTGTATCCCGCGGTCACGGCGGCGTGGCCCAGGGCGATGAGGGTGTGCGACTTGCCCGTGCCGGCCGGCCCGATCAGGGCCAGGTTCTCGCGGGCGGGGATCCACTCGAGCGAGGTGAGGTACGCCCATGTAGGCGGCGGGATCGAGGATGCCGCGACGTCGAACTCCTCGACGGTCTTGAGCACGGGAAACGTCGCGGCCCTGAGCCGGGCAGCGGCGTTCGAGGCGTCGCGGGAGGCGACCTCGGCTTCGATCAGGGTCCGCAGGATCTCTTCGGGTGTCCAACGTTGGGTCTTCGCGGTCAGCAGCAGCTCGGGGGCGACCTGGCGGATCGTCGACAGCTTGAGCCGGCGCAGCCCAGCGACGAGGTCGGCGGGCAGCTCGGGCACGGCCTTGGCGGTCACGACGACACCTCCGCTCGGCCAGAATCCGTTGCTACCGTTGAGGTTTCAGGTAGGGACACGGGTGTGTACTCGCTCAGCGGACGACCTGGGGTCAGGGGGAGGTCGATGACGAGGGCGTTGCCGGCGTGCCGAGGTTGAGGCGTGCCGGCTCCGGCGGCGAGGATGGACCGGATGTCCGCGGCGCGCCACCGCCCGAACGCGGTGGCCCGCTCGAGCGCGGCAATGAACACGCTCTCGCCGTGGGCGGCGGCCATCGTGTTGAGCTCGGCCAGTTCGGGTCCGAGGCGGGTGTGTCCGGCGGCGGCGGCGCCGGTGATGAAGGCTTCCGCGGCCGGTCCGAGCGCGCAGAACTGTTTCTCCGCGGCCGTTTTCGGTCGGACCGACCGGCGGGGCGCCAGGCGTGGGCCGCCGTAGTGCGCGTCGAGGATCGAGGCCTCCCCGGGCGCGACGAGCGGGTGCTGCGCGTGGACTTCGCCCGTAGCGGGGTCGAGGATGCTCACGTGCGGGCCGTCGGCCACGACCGCGACGATGGCCCCGCGCAACACGCTCGGTACGGAGTACCGGGCGGAGCCGAGCCGGATCGTGGCCAGCTTGTCGACCTTGCGGGTCACCGGCGGCGGGCCGATACTCGGCCGCAGCGACGGCAACGGGCTCAGCAGCTCCCGCTCCCGGGTGAGCCGCTCGGCCGGGACAGCGCAGGTCTCACTGTGGACGGCTGCGTTGACCTGCGCACACCAGGCCGCGGCCTGCGCGTTCGCGGCCGGCAGGTCAGCCAGCACCATTGCGGTCACACGGGATTCGTCGATAGAGGCGTCCGCGTGCAGGGCGTGGTCGAGCATCAGCGGCCGCAGGAGGTCGTCCTTGCCGTACCCGACGAGGTTCTCGACCAGGCCCTTGGACTCGGGGTCGTGCGCCTCACAAAAATCGGGTCGGAACCGGTAGTGCGTGGCGAACCGCACGAGGTGCGGGGTCGGCACGACCCGGTTGGCGACGACCCCGCCCTTGAGGCAGCCCATCCGGTCGGTCAGGACCACCGCTGGCACCCCACCGAGGACCTCGAAGCACTCCGCGAGCAGCCGCAGCGTCGTCTCCTGCTTCTCGTCGGCCGCGAACCGCACGAACCGCACCCGCGACCACGCGAGCACCGCACAGAAGACGTGGACGCCGGCGATGACGCCCCAGTCGATGACCAGGTGCTCACCCGGAGCCCACACCGCCGGGCGTCGGGCGTGGCCGTTGACGCGCCGGTAGCGGCGTCTCTCCTGCGCGACGAGGCGCCGGAAGTTGCGGTCCGACCCGGCGTACCCCGCCGCCCGCGCCTTCGGCAGCAGCCGTTTCGGGCTGACCCGCCCCTTCCCGGCGCTGACCGCGTCCGCGACCAGGAGTCGGACGACTTCGTAGTTACTCGGGCGCGGCGCCCGGACCGGACGATGCTCACCGGCCGCCGTAGTAGCGGTCCGCTCGATCACGCGCTTGACGGTCTTGTGGGTGGTGCCGCAGATCTCCGCAGCGCCACGGTAGGAGCCCACCAACTGGTAGGCGGCAACAATGTCCATCTCTTCCCTCATGCTCTTCAATGGAGCTCTCCCTGGGCGGTGGCAGTGGCTGGCTAGACACCGCCACCGTCCACCGCTCAGGGGCTCACGCTCCGGATCGACACGACTCCTCGAGCAAGGGGTGGGGACTTCTACTTGGCCACCAGCGGGGACCTCACCTGGCCACCAATGGGGACTTTCTCATGGCCATGGACAGAGGGCGTACCCATCACGATGCCCCTGACGGAAGAGGAGTGGGGAGAGCGTGCCTTTCAGGTCCGCGACCCCAACGGCATCATCATCCAACTCGTCGAACGGAACGCGCCCGCCGCGTAGCGCACGTCCCCAAGCCAGGGGTGACACCTGCGAGCGACGATAGTTCGACGCGTTGGGGTGTCGAGTGTAGAACTCGAACAGGACCACCGTCGGCCCGTCCAGAGAGAACCCAAGGCGCGCCCCCGTTGCTCATCACGTTCTGCCACCTGGTCATGAACCTTGCCGTTGTGGGTCACCGTTGCCAGATCGCCTTCGAGCTGGTGGTTCTTGAGCAGACGTACCTTGGTGGACCTGTTTGTGGAGCCAAGGGGACTCGAACCCCTGAACCCCTGCTTGCAAAGTCTGGGGATGGCCAGCGGTCAGGCTCGCGTAAGCGCAGGTGAGAGCGGTATGGGGTGCTCGACGACGGTGATCGCGTACCCCACTGCCGTACTTTCTGGGGTACGCCGTCGGGGTCCCAGCCACAGATCTCCCCGAACAGAGACACGGGTTGGACCAGCCATACGCTCACCTGGACGCAAAGCGGCGGGATTAGGCCAAGCCGAACCGGGCGCCCTCAGTTTTGAGCATGTCGAACAGGGACGTCCAAGGCACTCCGACAGCGTTGCAGGCATCCGGGATCTTGATGCGTTTCTCGGATTGGGGCGCCGGCTTCTCCCGGGTGACGACCGTGTAGCCCAGCGACCGCGCCTGGCTCACCAAAAAGTAGTCGCCGGTGGCGAGGAAGGTGTCGGCGGCTCCTTGCCTATACGGGGCGCTCACCGCCCACTCAGCCACTCGCTGCAGCGAAGGGGCGTCTGATGCTTGGGGCTGCAGCTTGAAGGAGTTCGGCTGAGCATCCATCCACTCCGAGAGTTCGTCACCGCCGGCCAGGATCTCGTCTACGACCTGCGCCACCGTGAAGACCCGCCCGTCGACGTGGGCTTGAGCGAGCCAGTCCCAGAACCCCGGTACCAAGTCGAAGCCATAGTGGTGGTTCTTGGCATCGATGAGCACGTCGGAGTCGATCAGGTACATCAAGCGACGCCGAGACCCCGGCCGAGCTCTTCGAAAGCAGCGTGCTTGCGAGACCCGAGCAACCGGTAGGCATCACGGTGAGAGGTTCGACCCTCGAGCGTGTCGGCAATGAGTGCCCGGGCGAACCGCTTGGAGACCCGAACGGGCGTGGTGGTGTAGAAGCTTCCTCCGCTCGCACTACCGCGTTCGGCCGCCAAGGCGGCAATCCGCTCCGCCTCAGCGCGGTAGAGCGTCCAGAACTCTGCACCAGGCAAGAGCAGGCCAACGTCGCCGATCCGGCGCAGGACCACCAGCGTGCTGACTCGGTAGAACTTGGCCAGCCGCTCGAGCTCAGCCGTCAGGTCCTCGGCTGGTTGGTACGCCTGGCGTAGCGACACCTCGGGTACGAGCAGTTCAGCGGCAACGCCGTTACACCACCGCTCAGTCGCATCCGACGTCGTCAGGTCTTGCAGCGCAGCGTTGGAA
>NZ_JANXRJ010000197.1 GCF_025353065.1 Lapillicoccus sp. | reverse complement strand
ACAGCGTCAGGGCTCGCATCCACCCCAGCGCACCGACGAAGCCCAGCGTGATCATGGCAAGGACGAGCTGACCCAGCGGTGTGCCGTAGGGGGCGAGATACGTCCCGTTGAGTGCACCGACGGCCACGACACCGAGCGTGATCAGGGTGACCGCGCGGGCCGTGGCTCGAGGCTTGGCCCGCTCCGCCTCGACCTTGCGGCGCATCGCGACCTCCTCGGCGACCGCGTCCGCGATCGCGACGAGCACCCGCGCCAACCCCGGCCCGCGACGCCGGGCACCGAGGATCAGCGAGGCGGCGATCAGGTCCCCGGTGGCGTCGTCGAGGTCGTCGGCGAACGCCCGCAGGGCCGTCTCGGTGTCCCACCGGGCCCGCAGCCGCGCGACCAGGGCGGTGACCTCGGGTTTGATCGGTTCCGGGGTGGAGCGCAGCGTCGCGGTCAGGGCCTGCTCGAGGCCGACGCCGGCGCCGAGGACACCGGCGAGGCTGCGGGTCCACTCCTCCATCGCCTCGACCCGCCGGATCTTCTGGGCGGCGGGCGGCGCCGACAGCAGATACGGCAGGCCCACCGCGGCCGCCGGGAGGATGACCACCGCGGCGACCCACCCGGTGACCAAGGCGAGGACCGCCCCGGCCAGGACGGACACCGCCGCGGTGGTCCGCACCCGCGGCGAAACGCGGGCGAGGGCACCCAACCGGGTCCCAAGCGCGGACGGCGCCCGCCCGGTCCGCGGCCGGGGTGTGGACGGACGCAGCGCGGCCGCGGCGCCCAGCAGTCCCCCAATGACCAGGGCGCCGAAGAGGGCCGGCAGCAGCCCGGTCACGGCCGTCTCCCCCGCTCGTCGGCCTCGCCCTGGTAGAGCTCGAGGTCGAAGCCGTGCCCGACTAGGTCGCGGCACCGTTCGCTGATGATCCCGGTGGCCTGCGCCGGAGCATACGAGCCGGGCGCGTGGGTGGTGGGCCCGAAGAGGTGGGTCAGGGCGTACCCCTTGTCCTTCTCCCCCGGCTCGACGACGACGACCTCGCTGACCCAGCGCCGCAGCTGCTGGGTGCCGTCGGGCAGGTGGACGACCTTGCGATCCAGCTGGACGATGACGTCAAGGCACCCGGACAGCTTCTCCAGGGCCAGGTCGCGGGTGACGTGGGCGCCGGCCTCCATCGCGCAGGTCACCAGCTTGCGGATACAGGTCTCGGCGTTCGCGGCATGGGTGGTCGAGAGGGACCCGGTGCCCGACTCCATGGCCTTGATCATCGTCCACACCTCGGGGCCCCGGATCTCGCCGATAATTTGGCGGGAGAGCGCGAAACGGAACGAGTCGGTCAGCGCGTCGGCGAGGTCGAACGCGCCCGCCGCGCGACCGTCGGCGCCGACCTCCCCCACTCCGGGGCGGGCCTCCCAGTCGATGACGATCTCGTGCCGGCCGGACTCGGCCAGGAACAGCTCGTACTCGGTCTCGAACGTCCCGATCGCCTCCTGCCGGGGGATCTGCGCGCACAAGGCCCGCATCAGGGTGGTCTTCCCCGCCGACATCGGCCCCGACACGGCGACGCTCCACGCGCCGCGGACGACCGCGGTCAGGAAGTTCGCGCAGGCCGGGCTGAGGCAGCCCCGCTCGACCCACGCCTGCAGGGAGTCGACCTTGAGGCGGTGCCGCCTGATCACGACCGTGGGGCGGCTGACCACCCACGCGGTCGCCGCCAGCCGGGCGCCTCCGTCGAGCTTCATGTGCAGGCGCGGGGTGCCCTCGGAGAAGGGTCGCGGGTTCGACTCCGACCGGTTGGCCAGGAAACGGAGGAAGTCGATCAGCTCCTCGTCGCTGTCGGCCACCCGCGGGCCCGGGATGCGGCTGCCGTCGGTCAGCTCGAGCAGGACCTGCTGGTGGCCGAGGATGAAGATGTTCTCCACCCGGTCCTCATCGACCAAAGGTTGGAGCCGCCCGAGGCGGAACACGGCATCGAACACGGCCTGACCCATCAGGGTCTGCTCACGCACGGTCCACGCC
>NZ_JANXRJ010000177.1 GCF_025353065.1 Lapillicoccus sp. | reverse complement strand
GGGGGGGGGGGCCTCAGCGGGCGGGGGAGGGTGACGGCACGCCGTAGGCTGGCCCCATGGCTGAGATCGATCCCACCGTCGTCGCGCACGTCGCCGAGATCGCGACCGACGCGCGCACCGCGTCGCGGCAGCTCGCGCTGCTCTCGCGGGCCGCCAAGGACGAGGTGCTGCTCGCCCTCGCCGACGCGCTCGAGGTGGCCACGCCGACGATCGTCGCCGCGAACGCCGCGGACCTGAGACGGGGCCGAGACCGAGACCTGGCCGTGGGCCTGCTCGACCGGCTGATGCTCGACGAGGCCCGGATCGCCGCCATCGCCGGGGCCGTGCGCGACATCGCCGGGCTGCCCGACCCGGTCGGCGAGGTGGTCCGCGGAGGGACCCTCGCCAACGGGCTCGAGATCCGTCAGGTCCGGGTGCCGATCGGCGTCATCGGGATGATCTACGAGGCTCGCCCCAACGTCACCGTCGACGCCGCCGCCCTCTGCCTCAAGAGCGGCAACGCCGTGATCCTCCGGGGCGGGTCGGCTGCCGGTGCGACCAACCTCGCGATCGTCACCGCCATCAGGGATGCGCTTGTCGCACAAGGCATCTCGGCGTATGCCGTGTCCCTCCTCGACGAGGGCGGCCACGACGCCGCCCGCGCCCTGATGACCGCGCGCGGCCTCGTCGACCTCGTCATCCCGCGCGGCGGCGCCGACCTCATCCAGACCGTGGTCCGGGAGTCGACCGTCCCCGTCATCGAGACGGGCATCGGCGTCAACCACGTCTACGTCGACGCCGCGGCCGACCTCGACAGCGCCCTCGCGATCGTGCTCAACTCCAAGACCCAGCGACCCAGCGTGTGCAACGCCGCCGAGTCCCTGCTCGTCCACGAGTCCGTGGCCGAGGCCTTCCTCCCCAAGGTCCTCGCCGAGCTCGGTTCGGCCGGCGTCACGACCCACGCCGGGGGCGAGGTGAGCGAGTTCGCGGACGCCGCGGGCGCGGCATACGGGATCGCGACAGACGCCGACTTCGGCACCGAGTGGCACGGGCTCGAGATCAACGTCCGGGTGGTGCCGGACCTCGATGCGGCACTGAGCCACGTCCGGACCTTCGGCACCCAGCACACCGAGGTCATCGTCACCCAGGACCGCGCTGCGGCAAGGCGATTCACCTCCGAGGTCGACGCCGCGGTCGTCATGGTCAACGCGTCGAGCCGGTTCACCGACGGCGGAGAGTTCGGCTTCGGGGCGGAGATCGGCATCTCGACGCAGAAGCTGCACGCCCGGGGGCCGATGGCGCTGCCGGAGCTGACCACGACCAAGTGGATCGTCGAGGGCGACGGCCAGCTCCGCACCTGACGGCTGGCGCCGCCCATCTGAAGGCTTGCTGCGCGGCGCGCCGGACCGAGGTGGTTGGGACCACTGCCGCCGCGCTGGGATGATGCCCGCGTGGAAGGCACCGAAGTACGCAAGCTCGCCGCGCTCGAGGACACCCACTGGTGGTATCGCGAGCGCCGGCACCTGCTGGCGAAGGCGCTCGACGGACTCACCCCCGGGGTCGCGCTGGACGTCGGCGCCGCCGGCGGGGGCAACACCCGCGTCCTGCGTGGTCTCGGGTGGCGGTCGGCGGCGCTCGAGTACGGCTCCGAGGGCGCCGAGGTCGCCCACGAGCGGGGGCTGGCGACGCTGCGTGCGGACGCGACCCGGCTGCCCGTCGGGGACGGCTGCCTCGACCTGGTCGTCGCTTTCGACATCCTCGAGCACATCCCCGACGACGCCCGCGCCGTGGCCGAGGTCCGGCGCGTCCTGCGGCGCGGCGGCACCTTCCTCGTCGCCGTCCCCGCCGACCCCCGGCTCTGGTCGGCCCACGACGACGCCGTCGACCACGTCCGGCGCTACACCCGCGAGACCCTCACGGAGGCCCTCACGTCCGGCGGGTTCCAGATCGCGTCGATGCACTCGTGGAACGTCCTGCTCCGCCCCGTGGTGGCCCTGCGCCGGCGCTCGAGCGCGGGCAGCGACCTCGCCGACGTGCACCCGGTCGTCAACGCCGGGCTGCGCGCCATCATCACGGCTGAGCGCTACCTACCGGTCAAGCAGCTGCCGGGCGTGAGCCTCCTGGTGACGGCGCGCTTCGTCGGTTGACGCGGCGACCGCCTGTGGCGCCGTCGCGGCCTGGCCGTCCCCGTCGTCGGACTGGACGTCCGCCGTGATGTCCGCCGTGATGTCTCCCACCACGGGGCGCTGACCGCGGGGCAGCGGCGTGTCGGTCGGTCCACGGCGGGCGCCGGCCGTGAAGGAGTCGTAGGCGATGAAGTAGGTGGGACGGCCCTGCATCTGGGTGTACATCCGGCCGATGTACTCCCCGAGGAGGCCGAGGCAGAGCAGCTGTGCCGCGCCGACGGCGGCGACGATGAGGACGGTAGAGGTCCAGCCCGCGACCGTGTGGCCGCTGATCCCCGCGATGATGGCGTAGACCCCGAGCAGCAGGGCGAGCGTGCCGCCGCCGAGGCCGAGGATCGTCGCGAGCCGCAACGGCGCCATCGAGAAGCCGGTGACGGAGTCGACCGAGAGCTTGAGCATCGTCAGCAGCGGATACTTCGAGGTGCCGGCGGCGCGCTCCTCACGGCGGTATTCGACTGTGTCAGAGGGAAATCCGAGGGCGGGCACGATGAAGCGCAGCACCCGGTTGTGCTCGGGCAGCTCGTTGATCGCGTCGATGGTCGCCCGGGACATCAGCCGGAAGTCGCCGGCGTCGCTCGCGGCGTTGGTGCCGGAGATCCGCCGGATGAAGGCGTAGAACGCGTGGGCGCTGACCCGCTTGAAGGCGGTGTCGCTCGACCGGTCGTTGCGCACGCCGTAGACGACGTCGACCCCGTCGCGCTTGGCCTTGGTGAGCATCTGCGCGATGACCTCGGGGGGGTCCTGCAGGTCGGCGTCGATCGTCACGACGTAGTCGCCCCGGGCGCTCGCGAGACCGGCCGAGATCGCGGCCTGGTGGCCGGCGTTGGCGCGCAGCCGGACGACGCGGACCGCGTCCCAGTCGCGGTGCAGCCGGTGCAGCAGGGCCGGGGTGAGGTCGGTGCTCCCGTCGTCGACGGCGACCACCTCGTAGGTCGAGCCGATGGCGTCCAGGAGGGGACGCAGCCGGGCGACGAGGAGGGGCAGGACCTCTTCCTCGTTGTACATCGGGATGACGACCGACAGCTCCGGGTGCATGCGTTCCAATGTACGGCGAAGTCCCTGCGCGGGCTGTGGACGCGGTGAGGCGTTCTTGTGAGCCGCTCGTTACTGTGCCGGCATGGAAACACCGGATCTCACGGTCGGTGACGTGGTCGGGATCCGGTTCACGAAGTGGGGCGACCATCAGCACTGGGAGCTGGACGCGCGCTACCTCGGTGCGGACAAGTACGGCTGGTGGGTCGGTGCGCCTGCCGGTATGCCGATGAGTCGCCCCGGGGTGACGACGACCACCGCGTCGGCCACGGCGCTGCTCGTGCCGCGCCACGCGGCATACGTCGCGACCTTCTACGGGCCGGGGGAGCCGGCCTGCGACATCTACGTCGACATGTCCACGGTGCCCGTCTGGGAGGGCCGGACCGTGCGCGCCGTCGACCTCGACCTCGACGTCATCCGGCTGCGCGACGGCCGGGTGGTCATCGACGACGAGGACGAGTTCCTCGAGCACCAGGTGAGCCTGAGCTATCCCGATTGGGTCGTGACGCTCGCCCAGGACTCGTGCGCCGCCGTCGTGGCGGCAGTGTCGGCCGACGAGGAGCCGTGGCGCAGCGTCGGGCACCGGTGGGCCGAGGTGGGAGCCGCCACCACGCCGGCGGCGGACGGTGTCACCCGGGGGCGATAGAGTGTGAGGATGCCAGCCCCGCTCATGCCGGTCCTCGTCTATGCCGAGGCGGTGCCTTACCAGCTGCAGATGCCTCCCTACGCGTTCGCGCTGATCGCGTTCGGTGCCTTCCTCGCCGGCCTCGGTGTGCTCTGGTCCTTCCGCAACACCGCGTCCAAGGTGGCCGCGAAGCAGCGGCCCGGCACCTCGGGTCCCTCGCGTCCGGCCGGCCAGGGCGGCGGCGACCACGGCCAGAGGCAGCACTGAGCCAGCGGATCGGCGTGATGGGTGGCACGTTCGACCCCATCCACCACGGTCACCTCGTCGCCGCGAGCGAGGTGCAGATGCGCTTCGGGCTCGACGAGGTGATCTTCGTCCCGACCGGCCAGCCGTGGCAGAAGGACGGGACCGCGGTCTCGCCGGCCGAGCACCGCTACCTGATGACGGTGATCGCCACCGCCTCCAACCCTCGGTTCACCGTCAGCCGGGTCGACATCGACCGGGCCGGCCCCACCTACACCATCGACACCCTGCGTGACCTGCGGGCCGAGCGTCCCGACGCCGAGATGTTCTTCATCACCGGCGCCGACGCGCTCGCCCAGATCCTCACGTGGAAGGACATCGCCGAGTTGTGGGACCTCGCCCACTTCATCGGCGTCACGCGTCCCGGCCACGTGCTCACCGACAACGGCCTGCCGACCGACAAGATCACGCTGCAGGAGGTGCCGGCGATGTCCATCAGCTCGACGGACTGCCGCGTCCGCGTCGCCGACGGCCAACCGGTCTGGTATCTCGTGCCCGACGGCGTCGTCCAGTACATCAACAAGTACGACCTCTACGACCCCACGCGGACGACCTCGCCCTCCGGGGCCAGCAAGCACACCCCCCTCAGCACGACCTTCATGCCGCACGCGGCTGCCGTCTCCCTGGAGCGTTGACACCTCACATGACTGCCTCATCCCGCGCCCTGACCCTCGCCAAGGTCGCCGCTCTCGCCGCCGAGGACAAGATCGCCGACGACGTCATCGCGATCGACGTCAGCGACCAGCTCGCCCTAACCGACATCTTCGTCATCGCCTCCGCCAGCAACGAGCGACAGGTCGGCGCGATCGTCGACGAGGTCGAGGACCGGCTGCGTGACCAGGGCGTCAAGCCCATCCGCCGCGAGGGCCAGCGCGAGGGCCGGTGGGTGCTCATCGACTTCGGCGACATCGTCGTGCACGTCCAGCATGCCGACGAGCGCGAGTTCTACCAGCTCGAGCGGCTCTGGAAGGACTGCCCGGCCGTCGACCTGGCCGCCGTCGCGGTCCCCTGAGCGCCGGCTCCGACCCCGTGAGCGGGCCGAGGCCCCGGCGCCTCGTCATCATGCGGCACGGTCAGACCGTCGACAACGCCGCAGGCATCTGGCAGGGCCACCGCGACTCGGCCCTGTCGGGTGTGGGTCTGGCGCAGGCCGAGCGGGCCGCCCCGGTCGTCGCCGCGCTCGAGCCGGCGTTCATCGTCTCCTCCGACCTGCAGCGGGCAGCCATCACCGCCGACCACGTAGCCGCCCTCACCGGCCAGCGCGTTCTGCGCGATGCCCGGCTGCGCGAGGTCGACGTGGGCGACTGGGGCGGCCGCAGCGGAGCCGAGGTCCGCGAGCGCGACCCCGAGGTGATGGCGGCGCTCGGCGCCGGGGAGGACGTCCGTCGCGGGCATACCGGAGAGACGATCGCGGAGCTCGCCGTGCGGACCCGTGCGGCCCTCGACGACGTCATCGCCGCGCTCGAGCCGGGTGGGTTGGCCCTGGTCGTATGCCACGGGGTCACCTCCCGGACCGGCGTCGCCTCCCTGCTCGGCCTCGACCAGATGCTGGCGGGGAAGATCCTCTGGGGCCTCGACAACTGTCACTGGGCCACGGTCGCCGAGGCGACCCGCATCGCCGGCGGCGACGTCACCCCGACCTGGCGCCTCGACCACTGGAACGTCGGCGTCCGCGAGGCCCCCGGCCACCCGGCCCCCGGCGCCTGACCGGCCACACCCCGCTTCTTGCTTCCCGATGGCCCGTTCGAGGGGTCGAACTGGCCGGAACGGGCCATCGCGAAGCAAGGAGGCGAGTCTGGAGGCGGCGGCAGCGGCAGCGGGGGTGACAGGCGGCGGCAGGGGCGGGCCCACAGTCTGTGGTCCCACCGATTTGGGTCCCGGGCACCGAGTTGGCTAAACTCACGCAGTCCCCACGGGGACACCCGCGGAGCGATCCGTTCGGGGCTGTAGCGCAGTTGGTAGCGCACCTCCATGGCATGGAGGGGGTCAGGGGTTCGAATCCCCTCAGCTCCACCAGTTCGGCTCGGGCTCAGGACCTCACGGCGGTGACCGGGCCGGTGGGCGTCGCGGTGACCACGAGGTTCTCCTCGTAGCCGCCGTTGCCGCGGTCGTAGGTGCCGGCACACGTGATGAGGGTCAGCCGGTGGTTTCCGGTCTGGGCGAATGCGCTCGTGCCCGTGGCGAGCACGCCCTTCTTGACCTCGACGACGCTGCCCACGCGGTAGGTGAGCTGGTGACGGCCGTCGCTCACGGTCACGTCGTCGCCGACCTTCATGCTGAGCAGCTTGGCGAAGAAGCCGAGGCCACCGACCGAGTCGACGTGCCCGGCGATGACCATGCTGCCGAACGACTCGCCCGCCTTGGCCCCGCCGTCCCACCAGCCGACGTGCGCCACGTCTGTGGGAACGGCGAGGTGACCGTCGACGGTGCTCGCGATGTCCACCTGGGTGGTCAGCCGGCCGGGGAGGGTGATCGAGGTCGGCCGGAACCAGATCTGCTGGCCGGGCGCGGCGGTGCCGACCCGCGCGGGAGAGGGCAGCGGCGAGGGGGTCGCCGCGGGTGTGGTGGCTCCCCCGCCGGGGGAGCTCGACGCGCCTGCCACCGCGCCGGGCAGTGCAGCCGACCCGCAGCCCACGAGCGAGAGCATCGTCACCACCAGTATGCCGACGAGGCCGACCCGGCGACGGGTCAGCGGCGCACACCTCGGGGCGGTCACGGTCGTCGGGGCAGCACGGGAGGTCAGGGGCGCCACGCCAGGCCGGTGTGCGCGAGCCCCAGCTGGGCGGCGAGTCCGCCGGTGCCGGTGTTGACGGTGGTCGGGCTCGCCGTGCCCGTGGTCGGCAGCTTGAGGACCTGCACGATGGCGTTCATCGTGTTGGACTTCGGCTCGCCGATGGCGAAGACCCGGTTGAGGGCGCCGGCCGTCACGGTGAGGTCGAGGGGCCCGAGGATCATCGGTGTCGTGGCTCCCGTCGGGACGATGTCGACCTTGTAGGTGGCCGGCGGGACGACGAGCGACAGCGACTCGCCGTTGGCGACGTTCGCGAAGAGGACCTTGCCGTTGACCCGGATGTCGGCCGGTGGGACGGCCGCCGTGTGGGCGACGACGACGAGGGCCTTGTCGGCCGGGATGGCGGACAGGTCGTTGGCGAAGACCGTCACGACGGGGGCGCCGGACGGGGACGCCGGCCGGTGGACGACGATGTCGCTGCTGGTGCTCGCGGCGATCGTGAAGGTGCTGTCGAGCAGGGTCGTCGAGCCCGTGCGCACGCTCAACGTGTGGGTGCCGGACGCGAGGGTGAGCGGTCCGACGATGCCCGTGGCCTTGCTGCCGGTTGCGACGGTGGTGCCGTCGACGAGCAGGTCGACGGTCGTGCTCGGCAGACCCTGGACGAGGTAGACGCTGCCGGTCACGGCGGCCTGGGCCGTGGTCGGGGCGCTCGCGACCACCGCCGCGACCCCCAGGGCGAGGCACCCGGCGCCGGCCACCAGCCGGCGTCGCACCCGACCGGGTGAGGTCGGGGGACTGATCGTGCGCTTCGCGATCGATACGGCATTGAGCATCGTGGGATCCGTCCTCCAGGCGCGACGCTCCCGCCCGCGCGACTGAGGTCACACTAGGGGCGTCGCCTCCGGCTGGGGTGGGAACCTTCGAATGGCGTCCCCTTGGTGGGGAAATGTCACCTCATCCGTTCGGTCGAACTTTTCCGAATCGGTCGTGCGGGTCGGCGAGGTTCACCTACTGTTGGACGTAACGGTTCCTGGCAGTGGGGTTCCGTCCCGGGCAGTCATCCGTGTGGCCGCTCTCAGGAGGGTGGGACTTTCTCGTGTTGCGCTTTTCTGTGCGTTGGCCGGGACGACGAAAGGCATGGTCCGCTGGCAGCGGCGCCGTCGCCTTCGTCCTCGCGTCCGGCATGGTGCTGAGCCACCCGGGTCCCCCGCCGCCACCTCTGCCGGTGACGAGCCAGCGCCACGTCGCGAGTTCGCCCTCGACGACCACCGCGAACGACGCGACGCCCTCACCCACGACGTCGGCCGCGCGCCCGGTGTCCATCACGACGACACCTCCGGACGCCAACCGGGGGATCACCGTCTATGCGACGCCGCTCGGCGACGGCACGCTGAGCATGACCGAGACCGTCCGCTTCGACCATCGGCAGCAACAGATCACCCTGAGCCCTCCGAAGGTCGCGGACGCCCCGCCGGCGTTCAGGCACCTGACCCCGACCGTCTCCCAGATCGAGCTGACCGTCGACGGCAAGGACATGCAGATCAAGTCCCGCACCCTCACCGCACCCCTGATCGTCATGCTCGCGCCACCGGGAGCCAAGCGGGTGGACGTGCGCTACCTCCTCGACCACGTGGTCGCGGCCGGGACCGCCGGCACGACCGCGACGACCGCCTTGGTCGCCCCCCTCATCGACGGGAGCATGGACGCGCTCAACGTCTCCTACGTGATCGGTTCCCAGATCAACTCCTACGGCTGCCCCCAGCTGACCACCGCGGTGGCCCAGGCGGACTGCCAGGCGCTGGCCCACGCGACGACGTCCCCCGTGGGGTTGATCAGCGGGCTTCCCAGCGCCACCTCGCTGCTCGTCCTCGGCCTCCCAGCGGGCACGGCAACCCCCTCGCCGTCCGACACGCCACCGTCTCCTCCGTCTCCGTCGCCCTCGCCGCCGGCGACGACGCCCCCGACGACAACGCCGTCGACCCCTCCGCCCGCCGACCCGACGACACCACCCTCCACCCCGCCCGCCCCGGTGACGGCGACCGATCCGCCGACGACACCACCGCCCAGCGACACCCCGACGACGCCGCCGACGGATACGCCGCCGCCACCGCCACCAGCGCCCACTGACACCCCGACGCCGACGCCGACGGAGACCGCGACACCGCCCCCGCCCACCGGTACGGCGGGGGGCGCCGGGGGCGGCCCGACCGTGCCCGCCAACACGCCCGCGGCGCCTGCTGCCCCGGCTGTGGTCGACCCGGCGACCAGCGGGGCGGGCGCGGCGAGCCAGGTGGCCGGCCAGGGCAAGGCCGCCGTCCAGGGCGCCGCGACCGTCCCCCCGGCCCTGACTCCGCTTCCCTGATTACACGGCATACGACCTCTGATGACCGTCGTGGCGACCGTCCTCGTTGTCGTCGTCGCCCTGCTGCACGCCTACTTCGCGTTGCTCGAGATGGTCCTCTGGACGACGCCGCGCGGCCGGGCGGCCTTCGGCCTGGAGGAGGGTTTCGCCCGGGAGTCCAAGACGCTCGCGGCCAACCAGGGCCTCTACAACCTGTTCCTCGTCGCGGGCCTGGTCTGGGGTCTCGTCGCGGGCGACCAGAGAGTGGCCGTGCTCAGCTTCTTCCTCGGCTGCGTCGTCATCGCCGGGATCTACGGCGGGGCGACCGTCAGTCGGCGAATCCTGGTTGTGCAGGCGGTCCCTGGGCTGCTCGCCCTCGCGGCGGTGCAGCTCAGTCGGTGACGGGCGGCGCGTCCGGCAGGCTGCCGTAGCGCCGCAGGAAGCGCTCGCGGTCGACCACCGCGCGGTGCACCTCGCCGACGGCGACGACCTCGCCGCCGGGGCCGAGGACCTTGACGTGGAAGATGAGCCGACGCCCGTCGTTCTTCGGCTTCGAGCACCTGATGCTGATCGTGGACCCCACCGGTGTCGCCGTCACGTGGTCGATCTTGACCGTCGTGCCGACCGTCGTCTGCCCGTCCTCGAGGCCCTCCGCCGCCTCGGTGAACGCGGCCCGCTCGAGCCAGTTGATCAGGCGCGGGGTGGCCAGCACGGGCAGGTCGCCGCTCCCCAGCGTGGCCGCGGTGTCCGCGGTGGTGACGATGCGTTCGTAGGTGGTCACGCGGAGCAGCGTAACGCCGGGTCGCCGCAGGAGCGTCGCGTGTCGCAGTGCGTCGCTCGCCCGCCGGCACGGGAGAGTGGGCGCCGTGAACGTGTTCGGGTGGGTCCTGCTGCTGGCGGTGGTCGTCGCGGCCGTCGGGGACTGGGCTGCCGTCGTCCGCCGCAACCGGGCACTGGAGCAGCTGACGAAGCCCGCCGTCATCGTCCTGCTGCTCGCCTTCGCCTGGTTGCTGCACGCGGACGCGGTGGCGTCCGGGCGCTGGCTGCTGCTCGGGCTGCTCCTGTCCCTCGTCGGCGACGCCCTTCTCCTCGGCCGCGACCCCTCGGACGAGCGTTTCACCCGTGGGCTCGTCGCGTTCCTCCTCGCGCACCTCGCCTATCTCGGCGCCCTGCTGACGATGGGGAGCGCGGCCCCGGCGTGGCTGGGGGTGACGCTGGTCGTCGTCGCCCTCGGGCTCGTGGCCGCCTTGAGCAGGAGGCTGCGTCCGCTGGTCTCGCGCGACCGCGTGACCGGAACGGCGGTCGCGGCATACGCGATCGTGCTGGGGGTGGTGACCGTCGTCGCCTGGGTGCGCGGGCAGGTCCTCGTCGGGCTCGGGCTCACCCTCTTCGGCGTCCGTGACGGGCTCAGCGCGTGGTCGCGGTTTGGTCGGCGACCACTCGGCTCGGGGCTCGAACTGGCCGAGGTCGCGGCGACGGTGACCTACCACCTGGCGCAGGTGGCGGTCGTGATCGGGGTGCTGCGCCCCGATCTGCTCGGATGACCGCCGCTGCGCTAACCTGAGCGGGTGACTCGGCAGCTCCTCCTTATCGAGCCGCGCTGATCTGTCGGATACCAGCCGGACGGACAGCAGCGCGGCCACCCCTCCACGTGTGAGGGGTTTTTGTTTGCCCCGAGACCGACGGGCGGACTGGTGCAACCCCACCGACTTCACGACCCCGAAGGACTGAGAACGATGAGCGAGACCCCTTTCCGCTACACCGCGGCCATGGCGCAGCAGATCGAGGTGGCGTGGCAGGACCGCTGGGAGGAGGAGGGCACCTTCGAGGCGCCCAACCCCGCGGGCCCCTGGGCCGAGCCCGACAAGGTCGCGGCGCTGGGCGACAAGCTCGTCGTGCTCGACATGTTCCCCTACCCCAGCGGCGCGGGGCTGCACGTCGGCCACCCGTTGGGCTACATCGCGACCGACGTCTACTCGCGATTCCACCGGATGCTCGGACGAAACGTGTTGCACTGCTTGGGGTACGACGCCTTCGGGTTGCCGGCGGAGCAGTATGCCGTGCAGACCGGTCAGCACCCGCGGAAGACGACCGAGGAGAACATGGTCGTCATGCGGCGCCAGCTGCGCCGGCTGGGTCTCGGCTTCGACAACCGCCGCAGCTACGCGACGATCGACCAGGACTACTACCGCTGGACCCAGTGGATCTTCGTCCGGATCTACAGCTCGTGGTACGACCCCGAGGGGTTACGTCCGGACGGCTCGCGGGGGGCGGCCCGCCCCATCACCGAGCTGGAGGGCGAGCTGGAGTCGGGGGCGCGCGTGGTCCCGGCGATGGGGGGGCGCGCGTGGGGCGACCTCGACGCCGTGGAGCGGGCCGACATCATCGACGGCTACCGGCTGGCCTATGCCTCCGAGGCGCCCGTCAACTGGTGTCCCGGGCTGGGCACGGTGCTGTCCAACGAGGAGGTCACCAACGAGGGGCGGTCCGAGCGCGGCAACTACCCCGTCTTCCGGCGCAACCTCAGCCAGTGGAAGATGCGGATCACCGCGTATGCCGATCGGCTGGCCGACGACCTCGACCGCGTCGACTGGCCCGAGAAGGTCAAGACCATGCAGCGCAACTGGATCGGCCGGTCCCACGGTGCGCGGGTGACCTTCCCGCTGGCGCTCTCGTCGGCCGAGGACGCCTCGTGGGTCATGGGGGCAGTCGAGGTCTTCACGACCCGCCCCGACACGATCTTCGGGGCGACGTTCATGGTCCTCGCGCCGGAGCACCCGCTGATCGACACGATCGTGCCGACGGGGTGGCCGGAGGGGACCAAGGAGGTCTGGAAGGGCGACGGCGGCGCGGAGGTGACGGCGACACCGGGGGCGGCCGTCGCGGCATACCGGCTGGCGGCCTCGCGCAAGAGCGACGTCGAGAGGCAGATGGAGGACAAGTCCAAGACGGGGGTCTTCACCGGAGCCTTCGCGACGAATCCGCTGACGGGAGAGGCGATCCCGATCTTCGTGGCCGACTACGTCCTGATGGGCTACGGCACCGGCGCCATCATGGCCGTCCCCGCCCAGGACCAGCGCGACTGGGCCTACGCCGTGGCCTACGAGCTGCCGATCGTGCGCACGGTGCTGCCCTCGGACGGCCACCCGGACGACGAGGCCTTCACCGGTGACGGCCCGGCGATCAACAGCAGCAACGCCGAGATCTCCCTCGACGGCCTGCGGGTGACGGAGGCGAAGGCGCGGATCATCGCCCACCTCGAGGACGCGGGGATCGGCGAGGGCACGATCAGCTATCGGCTGCGCGACTGGCTGTTCAGCCGCCAGCGCTACTGGGGCGAGCCGTTCCCCATCGTCTACGACCAGGACGGCGTGTCCCACGCGGTGCCCGAGTCGATGCTGCCCGTGGAGCTGCCCGACGTCCCCGACTACTCGCCCAAGACGTATGACCCGGAGGACGCCGAGTCGGTGCCCGAGCCGCCATTGTCGCGGGTGCCGGAGTGGGTGAACGTCGAGCTCGACCTCGGCGACGGGCGTGGTGTCCGGCGCTACCGTCGCGAGACCAACACGATGCCCAACTGGGCCGGATCCTGCTGGTACTACATCAGATACCTCGACCCGGCCAACCACGACGTCTTCGTCGACCCGGCGAACGAGGCCTACTGGCTGGCCAAGCAGCCGGCCGCCGTCGCCGGCGCACCCGCGGGGGTCATGGACCCGGGCGGCGTCGACCTCTACATCGGGGGCGTCGAGCACGCGGTGCTGCACCTGCTCTACGCACGGTTCTGGCACAAGGTGCTGTTCGACCTGGGCCTGGTCTCGAGCGAGGAGCCGTTCCGGAAGTACTTCTCGCAGGGCTACATCCAGGCTTTCGCCTACCGCGACGCGCGCGGCCAGTACGTCGAGGCGTCGGAGGTCGAGGAGCACGGGACCGGCGACGGGATGACCTTCACCCACCACGGGGAACCGGTCCAGCGGGAGTACGGCAAGATCGGCAAGTCGGCGCGCAACTCGGTCAGCCCCGACGAGATGTACGACGCCTACGGCGCCGACACCTTCCGGGTCTACGAGATGTCGATGGGGCCGCTGGAGCTGTCGAAGCCGTGGGACCTGCGGGCCGTCGTGGGGGCGCAGCGTTTCCTCCAGCGGCTGTGGCGCAACGCCGTGGACGAGGAGACCGGGGCGATGCTGGTCGTCGACGACGCCCCCGACCACGCAATGAAAGTGTTGCTGCACAGGACGATTGCCGGGGTGCGCGAGGACTACGAGCACCTGCGTTTCAACACCGCGATCGCCAAGCTCATCGAGCTGAACAATGCCGTCACCAAGCTCGACGCGCCCCCCCGGGACTGCGTCGAGGCGCTGGTCGTCATGGTCGCCCCGGTCGCCCCGCACCTCAGCGAGGAGCTGTGGCGGATGCTCGGCCACGAGGGCGGGGTCACCTTCGTGCCCTTTCCCGTCGCTGACCCGGCCCTGCTGGTCGACGACGAGGTCACCTGCGTCATCCAGATCAGGGGCAAGGTCCGGGACCGCGTCGAGGTGCCGGCCGACATCACCGAGGAGGCCCTGCGGGCACTCGTCCTGGCCCGGGAGAAGGTCGTCGCGGCGACCGGCGACGGGATCCGGACGGTGATCGTGCGGGCCCCGAGGCTGGTCAACGTCGTGCCGGTGTGAGGTCGTCCGGAGTGGGCCCGTCTGTCGTGGAAGGACGGACGGCGGGTGCGGGCGGCGAGGCCGCGGCATACGGGCGGCGCGCGGGTCGGCGGGCGAGATAGAGTCCGACGCCGGCGATGCCGAGACCGGCGACCGCCGTCGGGCCGACCGCAGCTCCCAGCAGGGGCCAGGCGCCGAGCGCCGTCACCGCGGGACGACGAAGAGCAGGCTGGATGCGGTCGTGGCGCCGCGCTCGCGGATGAGGGCGAAGAGGAGCACCGGCCCGATGATGCCGGGGATGATGGCGATCCACAGGAACGCGATGAGGCCGCGAGGGGCGAGCGGGACGCGAGCGAGCCCTCGAACGGCGCCCAGACCGCCATCACGACCGCGGCGGCCGCCAGCTGGGTGGCGGCCGACGCGAAAGGATCGCCGATGTCGCCGAGCCGACCCTGGAGCGCCGTGCCGGCCGTGAGACCGACGAGCCCGAGGAGGGTCCACCCCAGCGCTCCCGTGGGCGGAGGTCGACCGACACGGTCGGAAAGCGTCACGACGACGCCGAGCACGCCGATCCCGATGCCCAGCCACTGGATGGGGCGCAGGCGATCCCACCCCAGGGCCGTGCCGATCACGGCGACGAGCAGGGGCGTGGAGCAGGCGATGAGGGCCGTCGTCGAGTCAGAGACGCCCTCGGCCATGCCGGTGTAGAGCCCGCCGAACTGGACGGCGAAGACGAGGAACCCGAGCAGTGCCGCGGCAGCCATTGCCCTGGGCGTCCGTGGCCATCGTTCGTGCCGGCGGAGGGCGAGCGCCCCGAGCACGACGGCGGCTCCGAGGAAGCGCCAGAGGTTGGTGGCCAGCGGTGACATCTCGGTCGCGACGATGGCACCGCCGAGATAGCCGCTGGTCCAGATGAGGATGAACAGGAGACCGCGGGCGTCAAGGCGTAACGATTTCATGCGTTACACCTAAGTATCCTTCCGCGTCACGAGTCAAGGCGTTACAATGAGACCATGACGACCACGACGTTCCGGACCGGTTACGGCGCCGACTGGCTCGACCTCACCGCCACGCTCCTCGGGCGCTACCAGCCGCTGCCGGACGAACAGGTGCCCGACCCCGGGTCACTCCGAGCTTGGCTGCGGGAGCGGTCGTTGGAGCCGACGACAGCGATCGCGAAAGCCGACGTCGAGGAGTTTCACCTCCTGCGCGAGGCGATGCACGGCGCGGCCGCCGCGATCGTGCGGGGCGACATCCCGTCGAAGGGGGACGTCCTCGTCCTCGATCGCGCGCTTGCCGAGGACCAGCCGGTCGGGCTGCGCCGCGGAGCTGACGGACTCCGTCTGAGCCGACCGGCGACCCCCGCGGTGGCCCGGGCCCGCCTCGCCCGACAGGCCGTGTCCGACCTCTCGGGGCCGCAGCGGATGCTGCTCAAGGCCTGTGGCGACGACACCTGTTCGGGCATCTTCGTCGACCACAGCGGCAAGCGGCGGTGGTGCGCCGACGAACGGTGCGGAGTGCGGGCGCGGGTGCGCGCGCACCGGGCCCGGGCTCGGGGCACGGCCTGACGCCGGACGGGTGAGTCGAGGCGATAGCGTCACGACGGTGAGCGTCGCGATCGTCACCGACTCCACGGCATACCTGCCGGCGGAGCTCGTCGCTGCGGCTGCGGTGCCCCTCACGATCGTGCCGCTCCACGTCGTGGTCGGGGGGGTGGAGCGTCGCGAGGGGGTCGACGTCACCACCGAGGACCTCTCCACGGCGCTGCGGGCCTTCGTCCCCGTCAGCACCTCTCGGCCGGCGCCCCAGGCCTTTCTGACGGAGTACGAGCGGCTCGCTGGGGACGGTGCCACGGCCATCGTGTCGGTGCACCTGTCCGCCGACATGTCGGGCACGGTCCAGGCCGCCCAGCTCGCGGCCCAGCAGTCCCCGGTGCCGGTCGTGGTCGTCGACTCGCGGTCGCTCGGCATGGCGATGGGGTATGCCGTGCTGTCGGCCGCCGACTGCGCAGCCGCGGGTGGCTCGGTCAATGACGTTGCGGCCGTGGCGCGTTCGCGAGCAGAGGCAGCATACGTCGCGTTCTACGTCGACACCCTCGAACACCTCCGTCGCGGTGGTCGCATCGGTGCGGCGTCGGCGATGCTGGGGTCGGCGCTGGCCATCAAACCGATCCTCACCCTCGCCGACGGCAGCATCCAGCCGCTGGAGCGGGTGCGGACCTCGAGCCGGGCCCTGGCGCGTCTCGCCGACCTCGCCGTTCTGGCCGCGGCGTCAGCGACCACCCGGGTCGACGTCGCGGTCCAGCACCTCGATTCTGCGACCCGGGCAGCGAGCCTGGCCGCGGAGGTGGCGGGCCGGCTCGGCGACCGGCTCGGCGACGTGGTCGTCGGCGAGCTCGGCGCCGTCGTCGGCGCGCACGTGGGACCGGGGACACTGGCCGTCGTCGTCAGCCCCCGGCCCGGGCGCCCGGGGGAGCTGTGAGCCTGCGGACGATCCTCTGGTCGGTGGCGGCCATCCTGGTCGCCTTCGTGGTGGGGTCGGTCAACCCGGCGACCATCGTGGCCCGCCTTCTCGGTCGCGACCTCTCGGCGTCCGTGTCGGGCAACCCGGGGGCGACCAACGCCGGCCGGGTCCTCGGGGCGCGCTGGGGGGTGGTCGTCGGAGTGCTCGACGTGGCGAAGGGACTCGTCCCGACCTATCTCGCGCTGCGGTGGGGCGGGGTGCACCTGGCCTATGTCGTCGGGGTGGCCGCGGTGCTCGGGCACGTCTTCTCGCCGTTCCTCAGGGGTCGCGGCGGCAAGGGTGTCGCGACGGCGCTCGGTGCGGTGGTGGGGGTGCAGCCGCTGTTCGGGATCGCGATGCTCGTCGTGTTCGGGGTCGTGGTCGCGCTGGGGCGGTGGGTGGCCGGGGCGTCGCTGGCTGCCGCGGTGGTCCTGGTCGTGCTCGGGGTGCTCGCCGGGGCGGGCCTCATGGGTTCCGCCCTGATGCCCGGCGGCGGCTGGTGGACGACGGCGTGGGCGGTGGTGCTCGCCGGGATCGTCGTCAGTCGGCACCGGGCCAACATCCTGGGGTGGTGGCGGGCGCGGGGGTTGGCGGGGGCGTGAGGGGCTGAGTTCCTGAGGTCTGGCGGCGGCGTCGGAAGGCGAGGTTGTCCACACCCCCTGCTCCGTTCGTCCCACGATCCACAGGCGGTGGTCGTCCTCTGGCGCGGAGCCGGCAGGTTTCCTAGCGTCGGGCGTATGCCGCGTCAGCCACCCTCCCTCGTCAGCGACCGACTGCTCTCGCTGGTCGCCAGTGGTGCCGGGCGCGGTTCGGGTGACGAGGTCGTCGAGCGGTTGGAGCGGGGGTGGGTGCCGGTGGAACCGGGGTCCGTCCAGCTCTCGGGGCCGGTCGGCGACGAGGGGGATGTCGACTCAGCCGAGGTCGGCGGACCGCAGGTCCACGCAGCCGAGGTCGCCGCAGCGGAGGGCGCCGCAGCGGAGGGCGAGGCAGCGGAGGGCGACGGAGCCAGGGATCCGGTCGGGGCGCATCCGGGTCGGCCGGGCGGACGGGAGCGGGAGTCGCGGTTGCCGGGGCGGGAGTCGGGGCTGCCGGGGCGGCACCGGGATCCGCGGGGGCGGCAGGGGCCGGCGATGGTGACGCTTCCGGTGTCGTTGCGCGGGGCGAGGGTCGGTGTCTCGTGGGTGGGCATCGTCGCGCTGGTGCTCGTCCTCGGGGTGGCGGCACTGGTGTTCGCGGTCCGGGTGGCCCGCGCCGAGAGCGGCGTCGTGCCGGAGCCGGTGGCCGGGTCGACGCCCCTGGGGGTCGTGCGGTCGACCACCCCGGAGGCGTTCGTCATCAGTGGCGGGTCGGCGGGTAGCACGGTGGCTGTGTCGACGGGCGGCTCGAGCGGTGCCGTGTCTGGCGGGAAGGCGGGAACCGGGGGAGGGGCCTCGGGGACGACGGTCTCCTCGACGATCGTCGTCCACGTCGTGGGGCAGGTGGCACGCCCGGGTGTGGTGACGCTGCCCGCAGGGTCGCGGATCGGCGACGCGGTGACGCGGGCCGGCGGGCCGCTGCCGGGTGCTGACGTGGCCCGGCTCAACCTCGCCCAGTTCCTCGCCGACGGGGAGCAGGTCTATGTCCCGCGGCCGGGCGAGGACCCGCCGGCGCCGATCGGAGGTTCGGGTGGGTCTGCCGGTGGGGCCGGGGGCCCGGGCAGCGCGGCCGGCGGTTCCCCCACGGTCGTCGTCGTGGACCTCAATGCGGCCGACCTGGCCGGGCTCGACACCCTCCCCGGGGTGGGCCCGGTCCTGGCCCAACGGATCGTCGACTGGCGCGCGCAGCACGGCCGGTTCAGCGCCGTCGACGAGCTGGGGGAGGTCAGTGGCATCGGCGACAGGCTCCTCGAGCAGCTCCGTCCGCTCGTACGGGTATGACTCGTCCGGGTATGGGGAGACCTGACGCCGACCGCGACGAGCCGCCAGGCGTGACAGGGGATCTCGATGACGGACAGGTCGTGGCGCCCGTCGTCGCAGCGACCGATCTCCGGCTGCTCGTGCCGGCCCTGGTCGGGTGGGGGCTCGTGGCCCTGGCCCTCTCGTGGCCGAGCTGGGCGATGGCGGTCGTCGCCGGCGGGGGGCTGCTCCTCCTCCCGGTCGCGTGGTTCATCGGGAAGGGTCGTGGCGAGCGGCGATCCGATGACGCACCGCCCGGGGGTGAGCCGCCCGACGATGCACCGCCTGAAGGTGAGCCGCCCGACCGCGCGCCGCCCGACCACCCGCCGTCCGAGGACGGACGAGGGGAAGCGCAACCCCGGGACCGTCTCGCCTGGTCGCGCCTGCTCGCGCTCTCGGGTGTCGTCGCAGCTCTCGTCTCGGTCAGCCTCGCGTCGTGGACCGCGGTCCGCGAGGCGGGTCCGGTGCGCGAGCTCGCGGGGGAGCGGGCCGTCGTGACCGTCGAGGGTGTCGTCGCCTCCGACCCCGTGGTCGTCACCACCACGGCCGGCCGGCCGGGTGGTCCACCCCTGGTCGTCATGACCGTCGACGTCGACGTCGTGACGGGCCGGGGGACCACCGCCCACGTCGACAGCCCGGTGCTCGTCCTCGGCGACCAACGACTGCTCGCGCTGACGTGGCAGCAGCGGATCCGGCTCGTCGGGCGCCTCGCACCCACCGACGACCCCGGTGATGACGTCGTCGCGGTGCTGAGTCCGACCGGCGCCGCGACGGGCCTCGAGGCTCCGGGACTGTTCGCCCGGATGGCCGGCACCGTGCGCTCCCGCTTCCGTGACGCGGTCGACCACCTGCCGGCCGACGCGCGAGGCCTGTTGCCCGGCCTGGTCATCGGCGACACGTCCAGGACGCCGCCCGATCTCACCGCGGCGATGCTCGCGACGGGGATGACCCACCTCAGCGCCGTCTCCGGGTCCAACGTCGCCGTCATCCTCACGGCGGGGCTCGGACTCTGCCGGTTCGTCGGCGTCCGCCGCCGGTGGCGACCGCTGGTCGCGCTCGGGCTCCTGCTGGGGTTCGTCGTCCTCGTGCGCCCCGAGCCCAGCGTCGTCCGGGCGGCCGCGATGGGGACGGTCGGGCTCCTCGGGATGAGCGTGTCGAGGCGACGGATCGGCATACCTGCCCTGGCCGCCGCCGTGATCGCCCTGCTCTGCTGGGACCCCTGGTTGGCGCGCTCGTTCGGCTTCGTCCTGTCGACCCTGGCGACGCTCGGACTGCTGCTCTTCGCGGCACCCTGGGGCGCGGCCATCGGGCGCTGGCTACCCCGCCGGATCCGTTCCTGGGGGCCCGCGCTCGCGATCCCCGTCGCGGCCCAGGTCGTCTGTGCCCCGGTGATCGTCCTGTTGCAGAGCTCGGTCTCGGTGATCGGCATCCTCGCCAACCTGCTGGCCGCTCCGCTGGTCGCACCCGCCACCGTCCTGGGTGTCGCGGTGGCACTGGTCTCAGTCGTGTGGACCGGCGGGGCTGCGCTCCTCGCCTGGCTTCCTGCTCTGCCGACGCTCGGGATCGCGTGGATCGCCCGGACGTGCGCCCGGGCGCCGTGGGGGTCGGTGCCCTGGCCGGGCGGAGCGGCGGGCGCCCTCACCCTGGCGGCGCTCTCGCTCGTCCTCCTGCTCTGCGGACCGTGGCTCGTGCACCAGTCGCGACGACGACCCTGGACGGCGCTGGGCGTCGGTGTCCTCGCGGCCGGGGTCGCCACACCGACGTCGGTGGTCACCTGGCCGCCCGCGGACTGGCGGTTCGTCGTGTGCGACGTCGGCCAGGGCGACGGCCTCGTACTGCGCAGCGCCTCGGGAGCCGTGGTGGTGGTCGACGCCGGCCCGGACCCCGCACTCATCGACGGCTGCCTGTCGCGGCTGAAGGTCACCACGATCGAGGCCGTGGTGCTCACCCACGACCACGCCGACCACGTCGACGGTCTGCCGGGGGTGCTGCGCGGTCGGACCGTGCGCCAGGTCCTCGCCACCCCCGTCCACGATCCCCCGGAGCGGGAGCGTGCGGTCGAGCAGTGGGCGAGCCAGGCGCACGTCCCTCTCGCTGAGCTGTTTGCCGGGGACGACCTCGCGTGGCCCGGCGTCTCCGCCCACGTCTGGTGGCCGGCGCGCGTCATCCACGCCGGGTCGGTGCCCAACAACGCCTCGATCGTCCTCACGGTCGACGTCGACGGCGTGCGCCTGGCCCTGCTCGGGGACATCGAGCGAGAGGCCGCCCACGAGGTGCTGCTCGCCCTGCGTCGTGATCCTGCCGTCCTGGCCGCCGGGTTCGACGTCCTCAAGGTCGCCCACCACGGCTCGAGCAACCGCGACGATGCGCTCTACCAGGCGATCGACGCGCCCTGGGCGATGATCAGCGTCGGCGAGGGCAACGACTACGGCCATCCGGCGCCGAGCACGGTGCAGGCTCTCGAGCAGGACGGCTTCCGGGTCCTGCGCACCGACGTGTCGGGCGACCTCGCCGTGTCCAAGGACCCGGGTGGTCAGGTCGCCGTGCGGACCTCGACTTCGTGACCCTTCTCGTGGGTCCGGGATCATGGTGGCCGGGGTAACCACATTCCCGGATGTCGCGGGTGGGGTGTGGGCTCAGACGGAGACGGGGGTATGCCGCGCCGTGTGCGCGCGGGCGCTCTCGCACAGCGCCTCGAGGGTGGCCTTGACCGCCGGCACCCGCTGGAGGTCCTCGGTGGTCACCGCGTGGATGGCCCGCCGTGACGCGGGCTTGAGGGAGAGCGTGGCCACATCGGGGTTGTGGGCCGCGGCGAGGATGAGGTCGGGGACCAGTGCGACCCCGAGGCCCTCGCTCACCAGGCCGAGGACGGCGATGTAGTCCTCCGTCTCGAAGGACACCTTCGGGACGAAGCCGGCCTGCCGCGACAGCGAGAGCAGGTGGCCACGACAACGAGGACACCCGGCGATCCACGACTCCTGCGCGAAGTCGGCGAGGTCGGCGTCCCCGGCGGCGGCCAGCGGATGGTCCCGTGGCACGGCGAGGCGCACCTCGTCGTCGAGCAGCTTGGTGCTGACGAAGAGGTCGAGGTCCTCGCCGCGGCCGATGTCCCCGCCCTCGTAGGCGAACGCGACCGCGAGGTCGCAGTCACCGGAGTGCAGTGCGGCAAGCGATTCCGGGGGCTCTCCCTCGCTGAAGGTGACGGTGATGTCCGGGAAGCGCTTCTTCACCAGCGACAGCGCCCGGGGCACCAGGGTTGCCGACGACGACGGGAAGGCCATCAGCCGGACCCGGCCCGAGCGCAGCCCGGCGATCGCGGCGACCTCCTCCTCCGCGGCGTCGAGCGACGCGAGCACGCTGACGGCATACCGGGCCAGCACCTGCCCGGCCTCGGTGAGCCGGACGTTGCGCCCGATCCGCTCGACCAGGACGGTGCCGCTGCGCTGTTCGAGGCGGCGGACCATCTGAGAGACGGCGGGCTGGGAGTAGCCGAGCGAGACGGCAGCGCCGGTGAAGCTGCCCTCGTCGGCGATGGCGCGCATGACGCGGAGGCCGGCAGCATCGATCATGGGTCCCACTCTATAACCTCGTGTTATCCAGGTGGAGCGTTTGTCGCACTGTGGTGATCTGACCTCAGGGCTGCTGCTGGACGGGCAGGCTCGACCCGACCTCGGTAGCGCACCCACTCATACTGGATGGGTGTCTGCGATCCCCCCCTCCTCGCCGTCATGGCTGGCCCGAGCGGTGGAGGAGGGCACCCCGGAGCAGCCGGACTCCTTCGACCGCCTCGTCGACCTCGTCGCCGCCGGCCACGTCGCCGTGCTCACCGGCGCGGGCCTCTCCACCGAGTCCGGCATCCCGGACTACCGCGGCGCCGATGGCACCCGCCGGGTGACCCCGATGCAGTATGCCGAGTTCACCGCCACGTCGGCGGCGCGTCAGCGCTACTGGGCCCGCAGCTTCATCGGCTGGCAGCGGTTCTCCCGGGCCACCCCCAACGCCGGGCACCGCGAGGTGGCCGACCTCCAGCGGGCCGGGCTCCTGGACGGGATCATCACCCAGAACGTCGACGGCCTCCACCAGGCGGCCGGCGCCCACGACGTGATCGAGCTGCACGGGAACCTCGAGGACGTCGTCTGCCTCACCTGCGGAGACCGCACCAGCCGGGCCTCCCTGCACGACCGGATGGACGAGGCCAACCCCGGTTTCGCCGACCGCGTGCTGCGCGCCGTGGGCGACGGGTCGCGCGTCTCGAGCCAGATCCGCCCCGACGGCGACATCGTCCTCGACGACGACGCGGTCCGCACCTTTCACCTGCAGGACTGCCTGGTCTGCGGGCACGACACCCTCAAGCCCGACGTCGTCTTCTTCGGGGAGTCGGTGCCCAAGCCCAAGGTCGAGCGCTCCTTCGCACTCGTCGAGGGAGCCGCCTCGCTGCTGGTGCTGGGGTCGTCGCTCGCGGTGATGAGCGGCTACCGGTTCGTGCGGCGGGCGGCCCGAGACGGGATCCCCGTGGCGATCGTCACCGCGAGCCCGACCCGGGGGGACGGCGAGGCGAGCGTGCGGTTGCACGGCCGCCTCGGCGAGACGTTGACCGCGCTGCGTGAGGCCCTGCCCGCCTGACGCGCGGGCGGTCGACCCGAAACGCGAACGACCCGCGGCTCAGACCCGGCGCAGGACCGCCGTGACCCGGCCGAGGATGGTCGCCTCGTCGCCGTTGATCGGCGAGTAGTCGACGTTGTGCGGCATCAGCCAGACGTGACCGTCCTTGCGCTTGAACGTCTTCACGGTCGCCTCGTGGTCGAGCAGCGCCGCGACGATGTCGCCGTTGTCCGCGGTCTGCTGCTGGTGGACGACGACCCAGTCGCCGTCGCAGATCGCCGCATCGACCATGGAGTCGCCGACGACCTTGAGCAGGAACAGCGGCCCCTCGCCGACGATCTGCCTCGGCAGCGGGAAGACGTCCTCGACGAGCTCCTCGGCGAGGATCGGGCCGCCGGCGGCGATCCGTCCGACGACCGGGACGTATGCCGCGGCCGGCCGCGCGTCGCCGGAGCCGGTCTCGGTATCGTGCCGCGACCCCGGGTCGTCCGGGCGCTCGTCGCGCTCGAGCAGGCCCTGGCTGTCGATGATCTCGCGGGTGCCGCTGTCGCCGGAGCGGTAGCCACGGGCGTCCGCCGGGGCGTCGGGGGAGATGACCTCGATCGCTCGGGGCCGGTTGGGGTCGCGCCGCAGATAGCCCTTCCGCTCCAGGGCGGAGAGCTGATGGGCCACGCTGCTCGGGCTGGTGAGACCGACCATCTCGCCGATCTCGCGCAGGCTCGGGGGATAGCCCCGGCGGTCGACAGAGTTGCGGATCACCTCGAGGACGCGCCGCTGCCGCACCGTGAGGCCGTCGCCGAGTCCGCGCTCGGGCATCTCGTGGATGTCTGCGCCATCCGCTTCCCGTGCCATGACCAGCTCCTCCGTCATCGTCGTGCGTGGCTCGCGCTCGGTCCTATCGGTGCAGGTCAGATGGCCTGTCAGACCCTTCTGGTGCACTTCAGGACATGGACGCAGCGTACGGGTTTCGAACAGCAGTACCAAACACCTGTTCGAGGCGTGTCTCGACTTTCTCGAACAGGCGTGCTAGAAATCGTCTTAGCGTTCTATCGGACACACGTTCGATCCGCACCCCCTCGGAGGACACCATGACTGCACTGGCTCACGACACCCTGCCCGGGTGGGACTCGCTCCCCGCGCGCGTCCCGGGCACGATGCGGCCGGAACTGCGACTCGTGCCGACCGGCCGGGCGGCCCGAGGGTCGCGGCCGACCTCACCCCTGCGGATCAGCCGGTTCGGCCGGCTCGTCCTCACCGGGGCGGTGGTCGTCATCGCGAGCGTCCTCGCGATCACGCTGTTCGGCGCCGGGTCGGCGAGCGCGGGAATCGACCACACCGTGACCGTCATGTCCGGTCAGACCCTGTCCGGCATCGCGGACACCGAGATGCCCAGCCTGCCCATCGCCGAGGGCGTCGCCCAGATCCAGCTCGCCAACCACCTCGACACCTCGCAGATCCACGCCGGTCAGCAGCTCGCGATCCCGAGCATCGGCTGACCCCGCGAAACTGCCCGGGTCGGGGGCCCGGGAGCACACGGCGTCAGGCCTCGACCCCCTGACGGCCGACCTCATGGAATGAGGGACGAGTGCCGTCCACCTTGACCGGTGGACGGCACTCGGGCGTGTGCGGCCGGATGGGCTGGACCGAGGGCTACTCCGCGACCCAGATCAAGGCCATCGCGGGCATCGAGGTGCTGGGCGGGATCGGCGTCATCCTGCCGTGGCTGACCGGGATCGCGAAGGTCCTCACCCCGCTCGCCGCGCTGGGCCTGGCCGTCACCATGGTCGGCGCGCTCGTCGTCCACGGACGCCGAGGCGAGAAGGAGTCCTTCCCTGTCAACGGCGCGCTGCTGGCGCTCGCGCTGGTGGTCAGCATCCTGCGCTTCACCCAGCTCTGACCGCTCCCGCTGAGTCGGAGGGCGCTAGGCGCCGAAGCCCGTGCGGATGAACTCGCGGGCGTCCTTGGCGAGCACCATCCCGTCGTCCCAGGTGTCGCGCCAGATCGCGAGGGTGGACGACAGGGTCGGGTGCACGACGCGCGACGAGAACGACTCGAAGGTCAGCACCCCTTGGTAGCCGACCTCGTGCAGCGCCCGGAAGAACTCCTCGAAGGGGATCGACCCGGTGCCGAGCGCGCCCCGGTGCGACTCGCCGAGGTGGACGTAGCCGAGCTTGCCTGCGGCGGCGGCCGCGTGGACCGCCCCGGAGAAGGAGACCTCCTCGATGTTCATGTGGTAGACGTCGAGGTGGGCGACGACGTTGGGCCGGTCGACGTCGGCGATGAAGGCCAGCGTCTGCTCGGTGGTGTTGAGGACGTTGGTCTCGTAACGGTTGCAGAACTCCAGCCCGAGGGTCACGCCAGCATCGAGCGCCTTGTCGGCCAGCCAGGCGATCGACTCGACCGAGTTGGCCCGGCCGCGGGCGGTGACCGGCGCGGCATACCGGCCGAGCTTGGAGAAGATCACTCCACCGAGATAGCTGCCGCCGACGTCGCGGGTGAGCGCGAGGGCGCTCGCGAGCAGCTCACGTCCCCGGGCCACGCACTCCGGGTCGTCGCTCGAGACGTCGGTCGCGTCGGACAGACCGAGCGAGACCCCCGCGCCGATCCCGTTCTCCTGCAACAGGCGCGCGGTCATGTCGGCGTCGAAGGAATCCGGGTCGAGGGCGGCCAGCTCGATCAGGTCGTAGCCAGCCTCCCGCGACGACTCGATGGCCAACCGGGCCTCGTCCGGGCTCCACCCCCCGACCCACACCAGGGCGTGGACACCGATCTGGTTGCTCATGTGCACTCCTTCTCGAAAACCGTTGTCACGTATGCCGGGTGGCCGGCTCCCACGATCCGTGGCTCACCGCGCTGCTCACCGCATGAACGCCTGGGGCACCCCGGAGTCGACCGGCACGATGAGCCCTGTCGTCACCGGCAGCTGCCCGCCGGTGAGCGCCACGACCGCGAGGGCCACGTGCTCGGGAAGCACCTCCTCCTTGAGGACCGTCCGCTGGGCGTAGTACTTGCCGAGATCCTCCTCGGCCACGCCGTAGGTCTTCGCCCGGGACGCCCCCCACCCACCCGCGAAGATGCCGGAGCCGCGCACGACCCCGTCGGGGTTGATGCCGTTGACCCGGACGCCGATGTCGCCGAGCTCCGCTGCGAGCAGCCGCACCATGTGGGCCTGCGCGGCCTTGGCCGAGGAGTAGGCGATGTTGTTCGGTCCGGCGAAGACGGCGTTCTTGGAGCAGATGTTGACGATGTCGCCGCCGAGCCGTTGCGCCCGCAGCACCGGCTCGAGGACCTTGGCGACGGCGAAGGAGCCGCGCGGCATGATCTGGTACTGCAGGTCCCAGTCCTCGAAGGTCGTGTCGGCGAGCGAGCCCGCCCGGGTGATCCCGGCGTTGTTGACGATGAGGTCGACACCGCCGAAGGCGAGCACCGCCTCGGCGACACCGGCGGCAATCGCGTTCTCGTCGCTGACATCCATGGCGACAGCCACCGCTCGATCTGGCCCACCGAGCTCCTCGGCGGCCGCGGCCGCCGAGT
>NZ_JANXRJ010000152.1 GCF_025353065.1 Lapillicoccus sp. | reverse complement strand
GTGGTGTGCACACCACGACCTCAGCGCCAGACCACGACCTCAGCGACCCCGGCCCCTCGAGGCTGGCGCGGCTGGCAGGGCGCGTGCGGTGCCGTCAGGGCGTGACAGTCGCGTGTGCGCGTCGTGTCAGGGCCGGGGCGCACGATCATCTCGAACCTGAACCGACGACCCGGGAGACACCCATGGACTACATGTTCGAGGCGGACGACCTCCGCAAGAAGTTCGGCACGACGCAGGCGCTCGACGGTGTCTCGCTCGCAGCCCGGCCCGGCACCGTCCTCGGTGTCCTCGGCCCCAACGGCGCGGGCAAGACCACCGCGGTGCGCGTCCTCGCCACCCTGCTGCGGCCGGACAGCGGCACGGCCCACGTCGGGGGCTTCGACGTCGTCAAGGAGCCCCAGAAGGTCCGCGAGACCATCGGTCTCACCGGCCAGTACGCCTCGGTCGACGAGGACCTCACGGGCACCCAGAACCTCACCCTCATCGGCCGGCTGCTCAACCTCGGCAACCGGGACGCCAAGGCGCGCGCGGCCGAGCTGCTCGAGTGGTTCGACCTCTCCGAGGCCGCCGGGCGGATGGCCAAGACCTACTCCGGCGGGATGCGCCGCCGGCTCGACCTCGCGGCCAGCCTCGTCGGCCGCCCGGCGGTGATCTTCCTCGACGAGCCCACCACCGGCCTCGACCCCGCCAAGCGCGAGGACATGTGGGACGTCATCCGCAACCTCGTCGAGGAGGGCTCCACGGTCCTGCTCACGACGCAGTACCTCGACGAGGCCGACGCCCTCGCCGACGAGATCTCGGTCATCGACCAGGGCCGCGTCATCGCCCACGACACCCCCGACGGCCTGAAGCGGATCATCGGCGGGCAGCGGATCCGGGTGGTGCCGAGCGACTCCACCCGCGTCGACGACGTGGGCCGGATCCTGACCGACATCACCGGCACCGCGGCCGAGCGCACCGGGCGCCACGAGGTGACGGTCCCGGTGGCTGATGACGAGGCCCTCGCCGCGACGGTCCAGCGACTCGCCGCGGAAGGCATCGGGGTCACCGAGCTCTCCCTCCACCTGCCGAGCCTCGACGAGGTCTTTCTGACCCTCACCGGCGACCGGGCCCCCGACGCCCCGTCACCCACCCCCCACCTCGACCCTGCCACCTCGACGGAGCGTGCCGCATGACCACCACGACCACCACCACCCTCACCAAGCCCGCTGGCACCACGCCCCGCCACCCCCGCCGCCCTGGTCACGTCCTCGCGGACGGCCCCTCCCGCGCCGGAGGCCCCTTCGCCACGCTGACCCAGGCGCTCGTCCTCGCCCAGCGCAGCCTCATCAAGATGCGGCGCACGCCGGAGGCGCTGATCGACGTCACCCTCCAGCCGGTGATCTTCCTGGCCCTGTTCACCTACATCTTCGGCGGCGCGATCGCGGGAGGGTCGCAGGCGACCTACCTCCAGTTCCTGCTGCCGGGCATGGTCGGCCAGCTCATCGCCCTGGCCAGCGTGAGCATCGGTCAGAACCTCAACCAGGACATCGAGAAGGGCGTCTTCGACCGGTTCCGATCGCTGCCGATCGCTCGCTCCGCGCCGCTCGTCGGTGCGGTGCTCGCCGACATCGTCCGCTACCTCATCCTCTTCGGCATGACGATGGGTGTGGGCACCCTGATGGGCTTCCGGGTCCAGACCAACGCTCTCGCGGTGATCGCGGCCCTCGGGATCTCGATGGCCTTCGCCCTCTGCTTCTGCTGGATCTCGGTCTTCGTCGGCATGATCGCCCGGACCTCCGGCGCCGTGCAGGGCATCATGTTCCTGCTCGTCATGCCGTTGTCCTTCGGCAGCAACGTCTTCGTCTCCTCCTCGACGATGCCGGGCTGGATGCAGGCCTTCGCCAACAACAACCCCATCTCGCACCTCGTCTCGGTGGTGCGCGGGCTGATGGTCGGGGGACCGGTGGCCGTCCACCTCTGGTGGACGCTCGCGTGGATGGCCGGGATGCTCGTGGTCTTCGTGCCGCTCGCCCTGCGGGCCTATCGCCGACGGGCCTGAGGGCACCGGCCGGCATACGGGACAGGCGGTTTCGGCCTAAGGGGTCGGGGGTTCGAGGAGCGCGAGAGCGTCCTCACGCGAGAGCGCCCGGCCCCTCTCGTATGCCGCGGTGAAGACGTCCGCACCCAGTGCGGCCGGGAGCTCGGACCGCAGTCGGCGCACGACGATGTCCGTGGGGTCCTCGGCCCCCCGCAGGCGGGCCGCGACGCCGAGCATCCGGGCCGCGGACCCGGACTCGCCCCGCGCCTGCGCCAGCGCGGCCACGACCAGGGCGTAGCTGGCGATGATCGGCATGTCGTGGGTGGCGATCGTGACCTCATGGGCCTCGGCGAGGACCAGCGCGGCGTGGTCGACGTCGTCGACGGCGAGGTCGAGCAGCGCCAGGACGCTGAGGACCATGGCGCGGGCGTGGTCGCGCAGCGGGACCGCGCCCCGCGCGCCCTCGAGGGTCCTGCGCAGGTGGGGCCGGAACGCATCGGCGATGTCGCGATCCCCCCGGCCGACCGCGATGACGCCACGCGTCGCACCCGCGAAGGCTTCGCCGAAGCCGCCCATCTCGTCGAAGGAGAGGCCGGCGATGTCGCGCTCGGCGCCGTCGAAGTCGCCGAGCCGGACCCGCAGACCGGACCGGCGCATCCCCATCTGCGCCTCGTCCGAGTGGGCTCCGAGCTCAGCCATGTGCCGGGCGGCGCGGTCGTAGGAGGCGATGGCCCCCTCGAGGTCGCTGTCGAGCGTCTGCAGCTGGGCGCGCACCGAGAGGGCGGACGCCGTCCCCCATCGGTCCCCCAGGGCCTCGAACTCCGCGTAGGACAGCTCGACGTCGTCGCGCATGCGGTCGATGTCACCGTCGTTCTCGGCGATGTTGGCCCGGAACATGCGGATGGCCGCACGCACCCACGGGTCGGGGTCGGCGAGCCCGTCCACGATGACCTTGGCCGCCAGCTCGTCGTTGCCGGTGAACACCGCCATCCCCGCCCGCAGCATCTGCATGTGCGGCGGGAGGTCGTGGGTGCCGATGAGCCCTTCGAGGTCCTGGCTGATCTCGCGGATCGCCGCGAGGGTCGACTCGTGGTCCGTGGCGTCGACGTCGACGCCCATCATGCGGTTGCGCAGCAGGGTGGCGTGTGCCAGGGTCCGGCTGGCCGGGTCGACCTCGCCGGGGGTGGCCAACGCGGCCTCCAGCCACATCGTCGCCTCGGCGTGGTTGCCGAGTAGCGACCAGTACCAGCTGAGCTCGAGGGTCATGGCCAGCGCACCCTTCCCGTCGCCGGAGTCGACGAGGTAGCGCAGGGCCCCGAGGATGTTGTCGCGCTCGGCCTCGAGGGTGGCGGCCGCATCGAGCTGGGCGGCGCTCCGGAGCATCGGGGCGAGCTCGACCACGAGCTCCCCGAACCAGGTGGCGTGCCGCCGCCTCGCCTGTGCCACCTCGCCGCGCTCGGCGAGCCGTTCGATGCCGAACTCCCGGATCGTCTCCAGCATCCGGTAACGCACACCGCCCTCGCGGGGCTCGGAGCGGACCGAGAGCAAGGACTTGTCGACGAGGGCGTCGAGCAGCTGGCGGACGTCGTCGGCGTCGAGCAGCTGGGGAGCACCGTCGAGGTCGCGGTCGGAGCAGACGGCGGCCGCCGACCGGGGAGTGGCGCCGGCGGGGAAGACAGCAAGTCGTTCTGCCAGTAAGCGTTCCGGCGGGCTGAGCAGCTCCCAGCTCCAGTCGACCACGGCGCGCAGGGTCTGGTGCCGGGGCATCGCGGTCCGGCTGCCACCCGTGAGCAGGCGGAACCGGTCGCTCAGCCGGGCGCGCACCTCGGCGACGGGGAGGATGCGCGTGCGTGCGGCAGCGAGTTCGATGGCGAGCGGCAGACCATCGAGTCGACGGACGATCTCGACGATGTCGGCGACGCTCCGCTCGTCGAGCCCCACGTCCGAGCGCACGGACGAGGCGCGGTCGACGAAGAGCTGCACCGCAGCATACCGGCCGGCCTCGGAGACGTCGGCGTCGGCGGGCGGCATGCCGAGCGGCGGGAGGATGCACAGGCCTTCGCCGTCGATGCCCAGCGGCTCGCGGCTCGTGGCGAGCACGCGCAGCGCGGACGAGGACCCCAGCAGGGTGTCGATGAGCTGCGCCGTGGCCTCGATGAGGTGCTCGCAGTTGTCGACGACGAGGAGCGATCGCGAGGTGGCGAGGAAGCCGACGAGGAGCTCGAGGTCGTCCCGGACGGGCAGCCGGTCGCGGGTGCGGTCGAGGAGGTGCGTCTCGCGCAGGTCGAGGGCGCCGAGGAAGGCCTGGACGACGCCCTCGGGGTCGGTGACCGGGGCGAGCTCGACGAGCCACACCCCGTCCGGGGCCCGGTCCTGCCAGGCGGCGCCGACCTCCGAGGCGAGGCGTGTCTTGCCGGCCCCGCCGGGCCCGACGACGGTCGTGAGCCGGTTCGTGCCGAGCAGGGCGAGGATGCGGGCCTGCTCGGCCTCCCGGCCGAGGAAGGTGGTCAGACCGGATCGGAGGGTCGTGCGGCGACGGCCGGGGACCGGCGCCGGTGCCTCGGCGCGCAGCAGCTCGAGATGGGTCTGTCGCAGGGCCGGCGAGGGGTCGGTGCCGAGGGTGTCGGACAGCATCGAACGGAGCCGCTCGTATGCCGCGAGCGCCTCGGCCGGGCGGCCGGCGGCGGCCAGGACGCGCATCTGCAGACCGGTGAGGTCCTCGCGCAGCGGGTGGGTGTGGCAGAGGGCCTCGAGCTCGCCGACGAGACCGGTCGACGCGCCCGCGGCGAGGTCGGCTTCGATGCGCAGGGCGATCGTGTCGAGACGCAGCTCCTCGAGGCCGGCGGCGACGGGGGCGGCCCACCCGGCATACCCCGCGTCCTGGGCGTCGGCGAGGGCAACTCCCCTCCAGAGCGCGAGCGCGGCGGCGAGGACCGCCCGGGCCGCCTGCGGGTCCCCGGCGCCCACCATGGCGCGACCCTGCGCGGCGAGGGTCCGGAAGCGGTGGGCGTCGAGGTCGTCCACCTCGATCGCGAGGCGGTAGCCGCCGACGGACTGGCGCACGAGACCGGGGTCGCCGAGGGCCCGGCGCAGCCGCGAGACCAGCGTCTGCAGGGCGTTGGTGGCGTCGGCCGGCGGGTCGTCCGACCAGACCGCGTCCATCAGGTCGCGCACGGAGACGGCGCGCCCGGCGTCCGCGGCGAGCCGCACGAGCAGCTGGCGCAGCCGGCTGCCGGCGACCGTCACCGGACCGTCGGCGCCGATGACCTCGAGCGGCCCGAGGATGCCAACCTGCACGGGGCCATGCTGTCAGACGACGCGATAGTCCCGCCCGCCGCCGCTGACTCACCCCCCCGCGGGGTGGCCGTTCGTGGTGGCCGTTCGGGGCGTTCGGGGCTGGGAGGATGGCGCCATGTCCGAGGCCAGCGCGATACCCGACTCGTCCGAGAGTGCCGACCCCGGCCGCTACCGGGTCCTCGTGCCGTTGCGCTGGTCGGACATGGACGCCTACGGACACGTCAACAACGTCCAGTTCCTGCGGCTGCTCGAGGACGCGCGGGTCGTGGGCTTCGAGCAGTGGTTCGGGCACGGGCGCAGCCTCCTCGACCACGGCGTGCTCGTGACCCGCCACGAGATCGAGTACCTCGCCCCCCTCGCCTTCCGGCACGCCCCGGTCGCGGTCGAGATGTGGTGCACCCGGATCGCCGCGGCGGGCTTCGACCTCGCCTACGACCTCTTCGACCCGGAGGACGTGGGGACCACCCACTACGCCCGGGCCAGCACCGGCATCGTCCTCTACGACTTCGACCGCGCCGCACCCCGCCGGATGGGCGCCGAGGAGCGGGCCGTCCTCGAGGCGCACCTCGGGGCGACACCGGCCTTCCGCTGGCGGCACGCGTGACGAGCCTCGTCTTCGACGACGAGCGCGGGTATGCCGACTTCGCCACCTTCGTCGCCCGCGCCCGGTCACTCGACAGCGAGGGCGCGATGCGTCTGCAGGCCGTCGGCGTGACGCTCGCCGTCCACGTCCAGGTGCTGCCGGGGCGAGGCCTGCTCGCCGAGGGTGGCGTGACGGGGATGCGGGCGATGGCGCTCGGGCAGCCCACGGACCTCGACGTGGTCGTCCCGCTCGCCGCCCTGGCGGACAGGGTCGCGCGGCACCCGGAGGGCATCGAGCTGTCCGTCCCGCCGATGACGGTGACCGCGCCGTGGGCGTCGATCACGCCGCCCCGCGACGGCTGGGAGCCGGTCGGGGAGGTGGACGAGGACGAGCTCGTGGTCGCCGCCCGGGCGGGGATCGAGGAGGTCGCCCTGGGGGCCACCTCAGCCGGGTCGGCCACGTCAGCGACGCCGACCGCATCACCGGCCGATGCGACCCTCGGCGCGCCGGCCGTGGGAGCGCTCCGGCAGGCCGTCTGGGGACGCCTGACGCCCACCGCGCCGCCGGTGCCTGCGGGAGCCGCGTTCGCGGCATACGTGCTGGGTTTCCTTGCGCCACAGGGTCGTTCGAGGGTGCTGGCGCGCGGACGCTGGGTGCGGCTCGCCGCGACCCATGGTCACGTCCTCGTGCGCTGACCGCCCCCTGGCGTCCGCGTGAATGCTGCCTAGAGCGAGCGCTGACGCGGACGCAGCGGTCGGCAACGGCTGCCGCTGACGACGGCGACCGCCGCGACCCCGGCGAGGCCCGACCAGATGACGACGTAGGTCCGGGCGTCGTTGCCGCCGGTGACGTGGAGGACCGCGAAGACCGCACTCGCCGCAGCGATCCCGATCACGCTGCCGAGGACGTCGGCGAGCTGGAGCGCGGCCGAGGCACGGCCCAGCTCCACCGGGGACACGAGGTCGAGCAGGAGCACCGACAGCGTCGTCATCGCGAGTCCCATGCCGAGCCCCGCCAGCACCATCGCGCCGGCGAAGAGCCACGCGGTCCAGCCGGCGGCGATGACGAGCACCAGCCCGAGGCACCCCGCCATGAGGAACGCGGCACCGACCGAGACGAGCGCGGGTCGGTGGGCGGTCATCGAGGGACGGCCCTGGACCCACGAGCCGACCGACCAGCCGAGCGACCCCACGGTCAGCACGATGCCGGCCGTGGTGAGCGAATCGTGACGCTCCTGCGTGATCATCAGGGGGAGGTAGGTCACGGTGCCGTTGAAGGCGGCTGGCAGGAGGAAGCGGCTGAGGATGACCGAGGGCAGTCCGCGCGCCATCCGCAGGGTGCCGGTGGGCAGCAGTCGTGGGGTGACGACGAGCAGCCCGACGACACCGAGGACGGCGACGGCCGTCTGCCACGACAGCAGCGGGAAGCGCTCGTAGGTCCCGAGCTGCAGCGCCCCGGCGGCCAGCGCGACCAGCACCCCGAGGCGGGCGGCCCGGCGGTTGCCGGCCCGGTCGACCGTGGGGGTGGCCACGGGACCGTCCGCGGGACCGTCCGCGCGACCGTCCTCGATGTCGCCCGGCCCCCCTCCCGTCAGCGCTGCCCGCTGGCGGTGGATGACGACGAGCGTGAAGAGCGCCGGCGGGACGACCACCCAGAACACGAGTCGCCACGTGAAGCTCGAGGCGAGCCAGGCGGACAGCGGCGCGCCGACGAGCGAGGGCAGCACCCACGCCGCCGAGACGTAGCCGAAGACGCTCGGCCGCATCCGGCTGGGGTAGGCCTGCCCGACGACGACGTAGAGCACGACGATCACGAGGCCGGCGCCGAGGCCGGTGACCGCGCGGCCGACGAGGAGGAGGGTGAACGACTGCGACAGTGCGCACACCGCGGCGCCCACGGCGAAGAGGACCTGGCCGGCATACATCGCCGGCATGGGCCCGGACCGGTCGGCCCACACCCCCGCGAGGACGATGCCGAGCAGCTGGGCGGTGAGCATGACCGAGAACGCCAGGCCGTAGCCGACGACGGCGTCCAGCTCCTCGGCGGCCCGCGGCATCGCCGTGGCGACGGCCAGCGCCTCGTAGGCGATGATCGTCACGAGGGCGACGAGGGCGACCGTCACGAGCCGGTATGCCGGGCTGAGCGGCCCGCCCGCAGCGCCCTCGCCGGGGCCGACGGCAGCGGTCGACGTGTGGTGGTCGGCGCTGGTCACCGCTCGATCGTACGGTGACCGCAGCCGCCCCGATCGACCGGCGATCAGCCCGCTACCCGGCGCGTTCCAAGGCTCGCCGGCGGGTCAGGCCCACTGACCACGCGTGGTGAGCACGTCGCGCAGCACGTCGATCCGGTCGCTGACCAGCCCGTCGACGCCGAGGTCGAGCAGCCGGGTCATCTCGTCGGCGTCGTCGACCGTCCAGACGTGGACCTGCTTGCCGAGGTCGTGCGCCCGCTCGACGAGGGCCGCGGTGACGACCCGCACGGGCAGAGGGCCAAGGCGGTGGACGACCGGCACCTGGAGGACCTGAGCAGGGAAGGCCGGCCCGGCACCGAGGCGGGAGGGGCCGAACCGCAGCGCCGCGATCTCCCGGGGCCCGGCGGCCGTGGCGACGGTCGGCCCGGCGAGGCGGCGGAAGGCCGTCAACCGCCGGTCGGAGAACGACGCGACGCAGACCCGGTCCTGCGCCCCGTGGGCGCGGACCGTCTCCCACAGCGGGACGATCGCGCCGGTCGCCTTGATGTCGATGTTGACCCGCACGTGCGGCAGCTCCTCGAGCAGCTCAGCCAGCCGCGGGATCGGCTCGCGGCCGCCGATCCGAGCTGCCCGGACGACCGACCACGGCTGCTCGGCGATCGCGCCCACTCCGTCGGTCACCCGGTCGAGCCGGTCGTCGTGGAAGGCCACGAGGTGCCCGTCGGAGGTGGCGTGCACGTCGGTCTCGACGTAGCGGTAGCCCAGCCCGACCGCGGTCCGGAAGGCCGCGAGCGAGTTCTCGATACCCCGGTTGGGGCCGTAGCCGGCGCCCCCGCGATGGGCGAGGGCCAGAGGGGGGACGTCGAAGTACGGGTGTTCGGCGGCTCGGGGTGGACGCACCGCAGCACTGTTTCACGCGCGCCTGATGACGGGCGATCGGTGGGCATCGGGTCGGGGGTCGTGAGGACCCGCTCGGACATCGGCAGGTGGGGTGTGGTCCGGTCGCTGTCTTGGGATGATGGTGCGATGGAACACCCGCCCCGACCGCTGGCGATCGAGGACTGCCTCAACGAGTGTTCGTGGGACGTGACCGGCGACCGGCTCGGCGGCGACCCGCTCTTCGCCTGCGCGGCCTGCGGTAGCGAGTGGGTGCGCTCGGAGGACTGGACCCCCATCGACTGGCTCGGCGAGGTCCCCGAGACCGTCGTGGCCGAGCGCGCGCGACCGGAGTAGCGAGGAGGTCAGGCGAGGGGGGAGCCCGCCCGTCACGGGTGGTCGTCGTCCCCGAACATGCCCAGCCAGTGGATGGGCGCCGAGCGCATGTCGGCCGACTCCTCGTCGGTGCAGGACTCGATCGCCCTGAGCCAGTTGGCTGCTCGGCTGACGACGCCGACCTGCCGGGCCGCCGCGACGTCCCGCAGGTTGGCGGCGGTCGGGCCGCCGAAAGGGGCGAGGTAGGCGTCACGGGCGGCGACGACCCGGGGATCGCCCTGACCGACACCGAACGGCTCCGCGGTGTCGCGCAGGGCCACGAGCAGGGAGGCGAAGGGGTGTGCCGCGACCGCGTCGCCCCAGTCGAAGACGCGGGCACCGGCCAGGAAGACGTTGTCGCGGTGGAGGTCGTCGTGCTGCACCGTCGGACGGTGCGGGCTCGCCGCGAGGACGCCGGCCAGCTCCTCGAGCCGGGATCGCGCGGCGAGCGCGTCGTCGAGGGTGGTCTGCTCGGCGGCGGTCCGGGCTAGCACCCGCGCGGCGGTGACCGTCTCCTCGAGCACCACCCCGAGGCGCTCCGGTCGGTGGTCGGGCACCCCCACGGCGAGGGCCTCCCCGACGTGCTCGGTCAGGGCCAGCTGCAGTCGGGCGTAGCCCTCCAGGGCGGTGGCCCACACCTCGAGCGACTCGGTGGTGTTGGTGGCGAGGACGGCGCCGCCGTCCGGCAGGAGCAGCCAGGATCGCGCGTCGTCGACGGCATAGGGGACGAGCACGAGGTCGGGCGCATGCCGCGCGAGCACGGCATACAGGGAGACCTCGACGGCGAGCCCCGGCCCCGGCGCCTTGAGCCAGACCGACCCTGCCGAGGTCGGCAGCCGCAGGACGGTGGACCACGGCCTCAGGTGGGGCTGCTCGGCGGGGCCCGTGCGCCGGATCCCGTGCCCTGCCAACGCGTCGTCGGCCCAGGCGGTCGCGCGCTCCCGCCACTGCGGCGTCGACCAGACGGCCACCCCGTGCCCGCCGTCCTCCGCGGCGAAGTCCCCCGGGAAGAGCGACGGGGTCGGGGCGGCTGTCATGCCGTCAGCCTGACAGCCGCGCCTCAGCCGGTCAGCAGCACCCAGGCCGTGGTGTCGGTGGGCAGCCGCCCCTCGGTCGTGAGGTCGCCCGAGGCCACGAGCACCCGCCCGCCGGTCGGCAGGGCGACCGGCTCGGCCCCGAGGTTGGACACCACGCCGACGCGCGCGCCGTCTCCGCCCGTGGTGACGAAGCCGACGACCTCGTCGTATGCCGGGTGCCCGGCGTAGTCCTCGAGCCAGGTGAAGGTCCCGGCACCCAGCCGGTGCTGGCGCCGGATGGCGAGCAGGGTGCGGTAGAGCTCCAGGGTCGAGCCGGCAACGCCCTCCTGCTGGTCCACGGCGTAGTCTCCGTAGATCGGGGGCTGTGGCAGCCAGGTGCCGCCCGTCGACCCGAAGCCGAACGCCGGGGCGTCCTTCGCCCACGGCATCGGCACCCGGCAGCCGTCCCGACCGAGCTCCCCACCGCCCGTCCGGTGGAACGCCGGGTCCTGGCGGAACGCGTCGGGCATGTCCGTGGAATCCGGCAGGCCCAGCTCCTCGCCCTGGTAGAGGTAGGCGGCGCCGGGCAGGGCGAGCATCAGGGCGGTCGCCGCACGGGCCCGCCGCAGGCCGACGAGCCGGTCGGGCTGCCGGTCCTTCGCACCAATTCCGTTGGGGCGCCGGTGATCCTGCTCCAGACCGAAGCGAGAGGCGTGCCGCACGACGTCGTGGTTCGACAGGACCCACGTCGTCGGGGCACCGACCGAACCGGTCGCCGCCAACGAGTCCGTGATCGCGGTCCGCAGGCGTGGGCCGTCCCAGCGCGCGTCGAGGAAGTCGAAGTTGAAGGCCTGGTGCATCTCCGTCTCGCGCACGTAGCGCGCCGCCCGCACCGGCGGCTCGACCCACGCCTCGGCGCAGAGGATCCGGTCAGGGGCACCGTAGGAGTTGAGGATCCGGCGCCACTGCTCGTAGATCTCGTGGACACCGTCCTGGTCGAACATCGGTGCGTGGGGCCGGTCCTCGGGCTCGGAGGCGTCGGCGTCGGCGTCGGCGTCAGGGTCGGCGTCCGCGTCCGCGTCGCCGAGCATCTCCAGGCGATGGTCCCAGTCCGGCAGCGCCGGGTCCTTGACGAGCCCGTGGGCGACGTCGACCCGGAACCCGTCCGCACCCCGGTCGAGCCAGAAGCGCAGCACCGACTCGAACTCCGCCCGCACCTCGGGGTTGCTCCAGTCGAAGTCGGGCTGCTTCCGGTCGAAGAGGTGGAGATACCACTGGCCCGGCCGACCGTCGGCCTCGGTGACCCGGGTCCAGGCGATCCCGCCGAAGACCGAGATCCAGTTGTTCGGGGGGAGGCTGCCGTCTGCGCCCTTCCCGTCCCGGAAGAGATAGCGGGCACGCTGCGGCGACCCGGGGGCGGCAGCGAGCGCCGCCTGGAACCAGACGTGCTCGTCGGACGAATGGTTGGGGACCATGTCGACGATGACCTTGAGACCGAGCCCGTGGGCCCGCTCGATCAGGGCGTCGGCGTCGGCCAGCGTGCCGAAGACCGGGTCGACGTCCCGGTAGTCGGCGACGTCGTAGCCGGCGTCGGCCTGCGGCGAGACGTAGAACGGCGACAGCCAGACGGCGTCCACGCCGAGCTCGCGAAGGTAGGGCAGGTGGGCGGTGATGCCCGGCAGGTCGCCGACCCCGTCGCCGTCCCCGTCCGCCCAGGAGCGCGGGCAGATCTGGTAGGTGACCGCCTCGCGCCACCAGGTGTGCCCGTCGGCGGCGGAGGGCCGAGCGGCAGCCTGGCCCGTCGTCGGGGCGGTGGTGGTGGCGGGGGCAGCGGAGTTCGGTGTCACGGGTGACCAGCGTGGTCCACGGCGGAAAGGTTCCCCAAATCCTGCGTCGGCCGTCCCACCATGTGGCGGGCCGTCTGCGGCGGCCCCGCTCGGCCCCGGTGCGACGGCCGGGTGCGAGGATGACGCCCGTGAGCTTCTACGACGACGTCGGTGGACACCCGACCTTCGCCCGACTCGTCGCCGAGTTCTACCTCGGCGTCGCCGGCGACCCCGAGCTGCGCGCGCTCTACCCCGAGGAGGACCTCGGCCCGGCGCAGGACCGGCTGCTGGGCTTCCTCGTGCAGTACTGGGGCGGCCCGATGACCTACTCGCAGGAGCGTGGCCACCCGCGCCTGCGGATGCGCCACGCCCCGTATGCCGTGACGCCGGCCCAGCGCGACCGCTGGCTGCTGCACATGCTCGCCGCCGTCGACGTCATCGCCCTCGACGAGACGCACGACCTGCTGCTGCGCGACTACCTCACCCGTGCCGCGTGGTCCATGGTCAACACGATGGAGGACGAGCCCGCCGGTTGACCTGGTGGCCCAACGGTCTGTGAGAGCACCAGGTCTCAGAGCGGGGGGTCGCTCAGAGCACGCTCGGTGCCGGGGGAGGAGTGCCGGGGCCGGCCGGCGGGGGAGGTGCGGGCGGCGTCCCGGGGACGACGATGCCGTGGGCCTCGAAGGCCCGGATGATGCGCTCCCTGATCTCCCGCTGGACCCCGAGCTGCTCGTTCGGGGCGCACTTCGCCGAAACGCGGATCGTCGCGAAACCACCCGCCATCGACTCGATGCCGACGACCTCCGGGGGCTCGAGCACGAAGGCGTCCCAGGGCGGTTCGATGGCGAGGTCGCCGATGATCTCGTTGATGAGGCCGGTGACGCGCGAGATGTCCTCGTGGTAGCCGACGGGGATGTCGACCAGGGCGGTCGACCATCCCTGCGAGCGGTTGCCGATCCGCATGATCTCGCCGTTGCGGACGTACCAGACGACCCCGTTGGCGTCACGGATGCGGGTCACCCGCAGCGAGACGTCCTCGACGGTGCCCGTCGCCGAGCCGGTGTCGATGACGTCGCCCACGCCGTACTGGTCCTCGACGATCATGAAGATGCCCGACAGGAAGTCCTTGACCAGGCTCTGCGCGCCGAAGCCGAGGGCGACGCCTCCGACGCCGGCGGACGCGAGCAGCGGCCCGAGCGGCAGTCCGACCAGCTGCATCACCGTGAGGACGGCGATGCCGAAGACGACGAACGTCGAGATGCTGCGCAGCAGCGACCCCATCGTCGTCGTCCGCTGCACGTGCCGCTCGTGGGCGAGCCCGGCCGCGACGTCGGCGAGCGCCCGGCCCGTCCGCCCGGGGATCAGCGAGCGACGTGACTGGCTGCGCACGGTCGTCGTCGCGACCATCCGCTTGATGATCCGGTTGATCACCCAGCGCAGCACCACCGCGCCGACCAGGGTCACCACGATGAGCAGCGGTGTGCCGACGATGCCGTCCCAGACCGAGCCCTGCGTGGGCAGCAGCTGCCGCAGATCGTTCACGAGGTCGTCCGGCACGACCGACTCAGCCCCGCTTGGCGTCCGCCGCCTGGGCGCGCACCGCCGTCCGGACCACATCGAGGTGCTCGCTCATGATCCGCCGGACGGCGGCCGGGGCGTCCGGGTGTGCGTCCATCCACTCGCTCGTCGCGGCCTCGAGCTGAGGTCCGCTCAGCCCGAGGGGGTAGAAGCCGTGGAGGATCCGCTCCCGGATCGCCGCCGACCGCGACTCCCAGACCGTGAGGATCGAGTCGTGGAAGCGCGCGATGTAGTCGCCGAGCAGGGAGTCGGCCTCGAGGGCACGGTTGAAGCCGCTGCCGAGGGCCGCGATGACGGAGTTCGGCAGGCCGTCCTCCTCCACCGCCAGTCGCCACGCCTCGGCCTTGGCCTCCGCGGTGGGTCGGACCGCCTTGGCGTAGTACGCCCGCTCCCGCCCGAGCGACGTCGCGTCGCGCTCGAGCTCGGCGTCGATCTCGTCGGTCTCGACCGCGCCGGCGGAGGCGAGGGCGCCGAGCAGGGTCCAGCGCATGTCCTGGTCGATGTCGAGCCCGGCGTAGGGCTGCGTCCCGTCGAGGGCGGCGCGGAGCCGGACGACGTCGGTCTCGCCGTGCGCGAGGCTCGCGTATGCCGTGACGAGCTGGAACTGGCGGTCGGACCCCGGCGCGGCGTCGTCGGCCAGGTCGCGGAGGGCGTCGGCGACCTTGCGCAGCGCCGCCGCCCGGTGCTCGGGGGCCGTGAAGCGGTTGGCCGAGGTGAGGAGCTGCGAGGGGATCTGCTTGGTCGTCATCAGGATCGTGCGCAGCACCGTCGAGTGCTGCTCCACGGCCGCGCAGTCGAGCAGGACCGGGACGAGATCACGCGAGGCGAGGTCGCCGGAGCGGACCATCTCCCACAGGGCACCGATGACGAGGGAGCGGGGGAGGCTGTCCGTGAAGGCGGCTGCGTGGGCGAGCGCGGTGGCCTGCGAACGCTCGTCGAAGCGCAGCTTGGCGTAGGTGAGGTCGTCGTCGTTGGGTAGCAGGAGGTCCGGCTGCGGCAACCCGACGAGGTCCGGGACCGCCGTGAGGGGGCCGTCGACGTCGACCTCGTGCCGGCCGACCCGCGTGAGCGCCCCGTCGACGAGGTCGTAGCGGCCGATCGCGAGCCGGTGCGGGCGCATGGTCGGGTGCGCCTCGATCGCGGTCTGGACGATGGCGGCAGCGGTGATCACCCCGGCGTCGTCCGTCTCGACCTCGAGGCGCAGCGTGTTGACGCCGGACGTCTTCAGCCACTTCTCCGACCACCCGCCGAGGTCCCGGCCGGACCCGCTCTCGAACTCCGCGAGGAGGTCGGCGAACCGGGTGTTGCCCCAGGCGTACTTCGCGAAGTAGCTGCGCAGCCCCGCGGTGAACGCCTCACGCCCGACGTAGGCGACGAGCTGCTTGAGCACCGACCCGCCCTTGGCGTAGGTGATCCCGTCGAAGTTCACCAGGACGTCGTCGAGGTCGCGGATGTCGGCGTAGACGGGGTGGGTCGACGGCAGCTGGTCCTGCTCGTAGGCCCAGGTCTTCTCGTGGCTCTGGAAGGTCGTCCAGGCGTCGGGCCACTCCGTGGTCGCCTCGGCCTGCGCGACGGTGGAGGCCCATTCGGCGAACGACTCGTTGAGCCACAGGTCGTCCCACCACCGCATCGTCACGAGGTCGCCGAACCACATGTGCGCGAGCTCGTGGAGGATCGTCAGTGCCCGCCGCTCGACCGTCGACTCCGAGACCTTGCTCCGGAAGACGTAGACCTCGGTGATGGTCACGCAGCCGGCGTTCTCCATGGCGCCGGCGTTGTACTCGGGCGTGAAGATCTGGTCGTACTTCGCGAACGGGTAGGCCGAGTCGAACTCCTTCTCGAAGAAGGCGAAGCCGACCTTGGTGCAGTCGAAGATGTTCTGCGCGTCGACGTGACCCATCAGCGACTTGCGCGCGTAGATCGCGAGCGGGACGGTGCCGGAACGCGATTGGACCTCGTCACGGACGACGTCGTAGGGGCCGGCGACGAGGGCGGTGACGTAGGACGAGAGACGCGGCGTCGGTGCGAAGACCCATGTCGACGCCGGTATGCCGCCCTGCTCCCCTTCGTCGGGCCCGGAGACGGGCACGGGCTCCGGCGTGGGGGAGTTGGACACCAGCTGCCAGTGCGACGGCGCGTGGACGGTGAAGGCGAACGTCGCCTTGAGGTCGGGCTGCTCGAACACGGCATACACCCGGCGCGAGTCGGGGACCTCGAACTGCGAGTAGAGGTAGACCTCGTCGTCGACCGGGTCGACGACCCGGTGCAGGCCCTCACCGGTGTTGGTGTAGGAACCCGTGGCGACGACGACCAGCTCGTTGTCGGCGGCCAGCCCCGGCAGGGCGATCCGGGAGTCGGACCACTGCGTCGCCGGGTCGAGGGCCTCGCCGTTCAGGCTGATCGACTGGACCGAGTCGCCGACGAAGTCGACGAACGTCTCGGCACCGGTCGTGTTGGCGGAGAAGCGGATCCGACTCGTCGTGCTAAACGTCGTCGCGCCGGTGGTGAGGTCGAGCTCGATGTCGTAGCTGGCGATGGAGACGAGGTCGGCGCGGGTGGCCGCTTCCTCGCGGGTGAGGTTGGTGCCGGGCACGGGATGGCTCCTGCGGGTCGGGTTCGGGGGGCTGGTGGCGGTCCCTCGTGGGCGCCGACCATCCTCGCACGGCCACCGGTCCGCGATCGGGTCGGCGGTGAGAGGATGCCGGGTATGACCCCTCCAGCCCAGAAGACGGCCCAGAAGACGGCGGCCCAGAAGACGGCACCGAAGACCACGACGAGCAAGGCCGCCGGCAGGGGCCGGCGCGAGAAGGCCGAGCTGTGGTTCGACCCGGTGTGCCCGTGGGCCTGGATGACCTCGCGCTGGCTGATGGAGGTCGAGAAGGTCCGCGACGTCGACGTCACCTGGTCGGTGATGAGCCTGTCCGTCCTCAACTCCGGACGTGACCTGCCGGCGAGCTACCGGGAGCTGATGGAGAAGGCGTGGGGACCGGTCCGCATCATCATCGCGGCGTCCGAGGCGCGTGGGCAGCAGGTCGTCAAGCCCCTCTACGACGCGATGGGCACCCGGATCCACCCGGGTGGGCGGAAGGACTACGACGAGGTGATCGCCGAGTCGCTCGAGGAGGTCGGCCTGCCGGCCACGCTCGCCAAGGCGGCCCACCAGAAGAAGTACGACGCCGCCGTGCGGCGCAGCCACAAGCGCGGGATCTCGCTCGTCGGGGAGGACGTCGGCACGCCGGTGATCTCGGTCGCCGGCACCGCCTTCTTCGGACCGGTCATGACGCCGGCCCCCAAGGGTGAGGCCGCGGGTCGGCTGTGGGACGGCACCCTCCTCGTCGCGGGCACCCCGGGCTTCTACGAGATCAAGCGCACCCGCACCCAGGGCCCGGTCTTCGACTGAGACCCGGCAGGCAGCGAAGGAGTACGAAGATGCGCGTCCACATCGGCGGCGACCACGCGGCATACGACCTCCATCGGGCCCTCGTGGCCCACCTGACCGAGGCCGGGCACGACGTGACCGACCACGGCCCGCACGTCCTCGACCCCGAGGACGACTACCCCGTGGCCGTCCTGCGCGCGGCGATGGCCGTGGCGGCCGATCCCGAGTCGCTCGGCGTCGTCCTCGGTGGGTCGGGCAACGGCGAGCAGATGGCGGCCAACAAGGTCAAGGGGATCCGGGCCGCCCTCGCCTACACCACCGAGCTGGCGCAGCTGGCCCGCCAGCACAACGACGCCCAGGTCGTCTCGATCGGCGGCCGGTTCACGGCGATCGAGGAGGCGACGGCGATCGTGGACGTCTTTCTCGCCACGCCCTTCTCCGGCGTGGAGCGACATGCCCGACGGGTGGAGATGGTGACCCGTTACGAGGACGACGGCACCCTTCCGCCGCAGACCTGACGACGCCTTCGTCAGTGTTTGGTAAAGACGGCACCCCAGACTTCGACGCCACCTAATGTTCAGTCTATGGTCACGAGCGTCAGCACCGTGGCGCGGCGCACGATGATGTGGCGCCTGCCGGCTGCCTTGCGCTGGGGCTGGCTCGAACGCGTCGCCCGCTCCGCCCGAGGACGCGGCGTCTTCTTCGCCGTCCTCGGGGTGGTGCTGTGCGCCGTGATGATCTTCCGGCCGGGCATCGTCCCCCTCAGCGTCTACGCGCCGGTCGTCGTGGTGGCCGGGCTGTACCTGCGTCAACGGTGGATGGCGCTGGTGTCCGCGACCTTCGCCCTGGAGACCGTCGTCTACGCGACGAGCTACACGATCCACCCACGGGGGACGGGCGGCCCGTTCGCCACCTGGGTCGCCGTGCTCGCCGTGACCGCCGTCATCGCCCTCTCCTACGTCGCGAGCACCTCCCGGTCCCGGATCGGCGTGGAAGGCCACCGCGGCGAGTCGATGTTCGTCGACCTGCGCGACCGGCTGCGCGCCTTCGGCGTCCTGCCGGAGCTGCCCCCCGGCTGGCATGCGGAGAGCGCGGTCGAGTCGGCCTACGGGCAGTCCTTCTCCGGCGACTTCGTCGTGGCGACGCGGGCCCGGCAGGGGCAGCTGCTCGAGATCGCGCTCGTCGACGTCTCGGGGAAGGGCATCCAGGCCGGCACCCGCGCGCTGCTGCTGTCCGGCGCCCTGGGCGGGCTGCTGGGCGAGACCCTGCCCGACCGGTTCCTCGGTGCGGCCAACTCCTACCTCGTGCGCCAGGAGTGGGACGAGGGCTTCGCGACGGCCGTCCATGTCTCGATCGACCTGGCCGACGGCAGCTATTCCGTGGGCACCGCCGGTCACCCCGCCGCGGTCCAGTTCCACAGTGGCTCGGGCCGATGGGCGATGTACGAGCAGACACCCGGGCCCGTGCTCGGGGTCATCGAGGACGCCACCTTCGAGCGCAACAGCGGGACGCTGCAACGTGGTGACGCCCTCATCCTCTACACCGACGGCGTCATCGAGACCCGGCACCGCGACCTCACGGTGGGCGTCGACCGGATGCTCGGGATCGCCGAGCGACTGGTCAGCCGGGGCTTCCGCGGGGGAGCAGCCCGGCTGTGCGCCTCGGCCAAGGCCGGCGAGACGGACGACCGCGCGGTCGTCATGGTCTGGCGCGACTGACGGAGGTGGAGGGGGCCCGTCGGGCGGGCGCCGTCTCGGGATGTGGGATTTCCTCCCCATCAGGAATGGATTGATCCCCCCGCGGGGCTTATTGACTCATGAGCAGCTTCCCCCGCGTCGTCGACGACGTCTCCGTGCGCCTCATCGCCGGAGTCGTCCTTCTTGTCACCGTGCTCGCCATCGCCTTCGGAGCCTGGTGGCTCTACCTGCCGCTGCTGCTCGACTTCGTGCTGCGCTCGGCGATCGGCCCCCGGGCCAGCCCAGTCGCCCAGCTCGTCAACCGGGTCGTCCGGCCGCGGCTGAGCACGCCCAAGCGCCCCACGGCCGGGCCGCCCAAGCGCTTCGCCGCCGCGATCGGCGCCGTCATGTCGGCCGCCATCGTCGTGCTCTGGCTCGCCGGCGCGCCCTCCCCCCTGCTGCTCGTCCTCGGCGCGGTGATGGTCGTCTTCCCGGCGCTCGAGTCGATCTTCGGCGTCTGCGTCGGTTGCCTCGCGTTCGGCGGCCTGATGCGCCTCGGGATCATCCCCGAAGAGGTCTGCCTCGAGTGCGCGGACATCTCGCTGCGGCAGAGGCGTCTTGCCGCCGAGCGGTCCCCGTCGCGAGGGTGAGTCGCGAGGGTGAGTCTTGCCGGCGCCCTGTCGGCGCTCCGGCCGCTATCCGATGTCGTCGTTCTTCCCGTCGAGCCCGTCGAGGGCGTCCTTGGCCCTGGTGACTCCCGCGTCGATCTGCTCGCCGTGGGCCCCGCCGGTCTTCTCGTCGACCATGTCGCCCGCCTTGTCGAGGCCGTCGCCGACCTTGTCACCGTGCTGGTCGACGAGGTCCTCGGCCTTCTGCTTGAGCTCCTCGGCCGCGCCCTTGATGTTGTCCATGAGACCCATGTGCAGACTCCCTCGTCGTGACGTCCGGCGGGACGAGCGCCCGTCGGCCGTCCCACTGTAGGCACCCGAACCGCGTCCGGGCGAGGGGCGACGTCGGAGTTCCTCTCCGCACGCAGGCCCTCGCTAGCATCCCCTCTGTGAGCCTGCCCGCGGACGACCGTCTCCCGCCGCTGACGGACGGCCGGGTCCGCACCTTCGCCGGGCGCAAGGGCAAGCTGTCCGAGCTCTCCCGCCACCGGCTCGACCGGCTCGGTCCCCGCTGGGAGCTGCCCCCGGGCCCTCTCGACGCGCGGACCGCGTTCGGGCGGGCCGCACCCCTGGTCCTCGAGATCGGTTCGGGCCACGGAGCGGCCGCGGTGGCGTATGCCGCGGCCCACCCCGGCCACGACCTCGTCGCCGTCGACGTGCACGTCCCGGGTATCGCCCGGCTGCTCGGGGTCGTCGATGCCGCCGGGGTCACCAACCTGCGGGTGGTCCGTGGCGACGCGGTGGAGGTCCTGCGGGACCGCATCGGACCGGCCCAGCTCGACGCGGTCCACCTCTTCTTCCCCGATCCGTGGCCGAAGGAGAAGCACAAGAAGCGGCGGTTCGTCAGCGCGCAGACCCTCGACCTGCTGGCGAGCCGGCTGACACCCGGGGGGACGCTGCTCGTCGCGACCCGACCAGGCGGCATACGCCGACCACGTGGTGAGCCAGGTCGAGCGGCACGGGGTCTTCGGAGTCTCCGTCACGCCGCGGCCCGACTGGCGACCGACGGACGGGTTCGAGGCCAAAGGCATCAGGGCCGGCCGGTCGATCACCGACCTGCTGGTCACCCGGATCGGGGAGCGGGGGCCCGGTGACATCACGCGGCCGTGACAGGAGCGACCGGCCGGGGCTGGAGCGGGCGACGAGAATCGAACTCGCGTAATCAGTTTGGAAGACTGGGGCTCTACCATTGAGCTACGCCCGCGAGGCGACCTGACCGAGCTGGTCCGGCGTGGTCGTCCGAGGGATCAGCGTAGTGCCCGCGTAGGCAACGGCCCAATCCGGCCGGGCGGGTATACCGCCGGTTCCCCGCTCGCCCTGGTGACCCGGTGGCGCGGGTCCATTACGATGCCAGCACGACGGGCTGTAGCGCAGCTTGGTAGCGCGCCGCGTTTGGGACGCGGATGTCGCAGGTTCAAATCCTGTCAGCCCGACTGGATCGGCCCGTTCTCACACCGCGAGAACGGGCCGGGAGGACGTCCCGCCTCGGGTCGGGCGGGGGCTCGGCCATTCGCTCGTGGCATTCTTCCGGGCGTCCGGAGCCCATGACGTGATGGACGTGGGCTGTTTGTTTGTCGAGACGCGCGGAAAGCCCCGTTGAGTTCACGAATCATGCAGATGGTTGCGCGGGCCTGTGTCGGAAGAGGTCGAGGAATCTGCTCCGAGGGCGTGATCGGAACACGGGCCGATCACGCGAGGGAGGCTCAGTTCAAAGAAGCGATCAAGAAGGGGTATGGCGCTGGTCAAAAGCCCCAGAGGAGCCATAGATGTGGGCGTTTTAAGATGCGATGATGGGGTATATGAGCAAAAATTAGGCGTATGAAGTGGCGTATGAGGTTCTGTGTTCAGGGGAGCGGGTCGCGTGAAAGCCCATGAGGTGTTGTCGGAGTTCACTCGGCTGGTGCAGCCTGCGGCGTCGGTCGCACCGAGTCCGCAAGACCTGTGCCATGCGTCGGTGGCGATCGCCGGCGCCACCGGTGGTGCCGTCATCGTGGACTATGCCGACCCGACCCGGATGACGTTGTTCGCCACCGACCACCGCGCCTATCGGCTGGAGGACCTCCAGGAGGTGCTCGGCGAGGGCCCGGGCTGGGAGGCGCACCGGACCTCGGAGGCCACGTCCGCCGACCTCGGGGCGACCACGCGCTGGCCGCTCTTCTCCGTCACCGCGGTGCAGGAGGTCGGTGCCGTCAAGGTCGCGGCTGCCCCCATCCACGCCGGAGGAGCGACTGTCGGGGTGCTGAGTCTCTACTGGGCGACCCCGCAGCCTGCTCACCCCTGGGCCCTTGGCGGCGGCCCGCACGTCGCGCCGCCGGGCGTTGGCGAGCACCACGGGAGCGGGCTCGATCCGCTGGACCTGCTGGGTCTGCTGGGCAACCTCGTCGGCGCGTTCTTCGCCGTGAACTCGGAGAAGGACTGGGAGACCTACCTGCCGTGGTCGCACCGCGCCAGCATCCACCAGGCCACCGGCATCCTGGTGGCACAGCTGCGGCTGTCCGTCCAGGACGCTGTGGCGGTGCTGCGAGCCTACGCCTTCTCGTCGGGCCTCGACCTGCAGAGCGCCGCCACCAGTGTGGTCCAGCAACGCGTCACCCTCCAGCTCCCTGAGTGGCGGACGGGCCTGATGTGAGCGCACCTGACCCGTTCGAGGCCCTGGGCAGGTCCCTGGGCGCGGCCATCACGGGCAAAGCCCTGACCGACGTCCTGGGCGACCTCATGCTCGACCTGGCCACCGTGCTCGACCTGCACGCCATCAGCATCCTCGTGGCCACCAGCGGTGAGGAGCTGGACCTGCTGTCCGCGACCTCCCACCGGATGGCCGACCTGGAGATGTACCAGGCGGCCAACGATGAGGGTCCCTGCGTCGACTGCCTGCGCACCGGGGGCACCGTCATGGAGACCGGCGCGGCGATCGCCGCGCGCTGGCCCGTCGTGGGTGCCGCGCTGGCCGCGGCCGGCTTCCGGACCGTGCTGGCCATCCCGATGCTGTGGCGCGGCGAGCCGATCGCCGGGCTCAACCTCTTCTGGCGGGACACGCGAGAGCTCACTCCGGAGGAGCAGCGGATCGCGGAGACCTTCGCGGCCGCCGCGACCCTGATGCTCGGCCAGACCTCCAGCGCGCAACGCGTCACCGGCAACGTCGTCTCGGTGCTGCACGCCCGCGTCGTGGTCGAGCAGGCCAAGGGCGCCTTGGCGTTCCAGCACGGCCTGGACCTGGAGAACGCCTACGTCGAGCTCCGACGTCGCGCCCACGACGACAGGGCGGACCTCGCCGACGTCGCTCGTGCGCTGCTGTCGTCCTTCGCCAGGCCCCGGTCAGACCACGACTAGACACGACGAGAGAAACCGGGCCGCGACTGGACGGGCCGAGGTCAGATCCCGCCCGGCACGAGCGTGGTCTGCCCGAGGAACGGCTGCAGGGCCGCGGGCACGCGGACCGAGCCGTCCGCGAGCTGGTGGTTCTCGAGGATCGCCACGAGCCAGCGCGTCGTGGCCATCGTGCCGTTCAGCGTAGCGACGCTTCTCGTGCCACCACGGCTGTCGCCGCCGGACTCTCGCTCGCGGATGTTGAGGCGCCGGGCCTGGAAGGTCGTGCAGTTCGAGGTCGAGGTCAGCTCGCGGTACTTCTCCTGGGTCGGGATCCACGCCTCGCAGTCGAACTTGCGTGCCGCCGGCCCACCGAGGTCGCCGGCAGCGACGTCGATGACGCGGTAGGGAACCTCGACGGCGTCGAGGATGCGCCGCTCGATGCGCAGCAGGCGCTCGTGCTCGGCCAGCGCGTCCTCCGGCCGGCAGAAGACGAACATCTCGGTCTTCTGGAACTGGTGCGTGCGGAAGATGCCTCGGGTGTCCTTGCCGTGCGACCCCGCCTCGCGGCGGTAGCACGTCGATGCCGCGGCGTAGCGCAGCGGCCCGTCGGAGAGGTCGAGGATCTCGTCGCTGTGGAACGCGGCGATGGCGACCTCGGAGGTCCCGATGAGGTAGAGGTCGTCCGCCTCGAGCCGGTAGACCTCGTCGGCGTGGCTGTCGAGGTATCCCGCCCCGCGCATGGACGGCTCCTTGACGAGGTTGGGTACCGACAGGGGCACGTGCCCCTCCTCCCGGGCCACCTGCATACAGAGCGACATCACGGCGTTCTCGAGGCGGACGCCCTGGCCGCGCAGGTAGTAGAACCGCGAGCCGCCGACCTTCGAGCCGCGCGCGATATCCAGCGCGCCGAGGATCTCGCCGAGGGCGAGGTGGTCCCGGGGCGCGAAACCCTCAGCCGCGAAGTCGCGGGGGGTGCCCACCGTCTCGAGCAGGGCGAAGTCCTCCTCGCCACCGGAGGGGACGCCGTCGATGATGACGTTGCCCACCGTCATCATCAGCGAGTCGAGGGTGTCCTGCTCGGCCGCGCTGGTCGCGGCGAGCTCCTTGACGCGGGCGGCGATCGCCTTGGTCTGGGCCAGCAACCGGTCGCGGTCCTCGCCGGTGGCCGTCGAGACGTCCTTGCTCAACGACTTCTGGCTCGCTCGCAGCTGCTCGAACTCGGTCAGGGACGAGCGCCGACGCAGGTCCGCCTCGAGAATGGCATCGACGACCCCGTCGTCCTCGCCACGGGCCTTCTGGGACGCCCGGAACACCTCCGGGTGGTCGCGCAGCTCCTTGATGTCGATCACCGCGCCACTCTAACCAGCGGGGCCTCGCCCGCCTCGGCAGCACCGGCATTGGGCCGGTCGCGCACCAACGGCTAGCATGGACCCTCGACGCGGCGCCAGGTCAAGGCGCGTATGCCGTGGGCCCACGTGCGTCTGCCAGCCCGCCCGACGCGGTGGGCTGGGGAGCATCCCCCTCGTCCCCACCGCTTTGGTCAGTCCGCTCGTCAGCCGTGCGTCCGCACCGGCCTCACCCGACCCCCAGATCAACGGAGAACCCGCAGTGAAGAGTGCGCTCGAGACCCTCAACCCGACCCGGGTCAAGCTGACCGTCGAGGTCCCCTACGAGGAGCTCAAGCCGAGCCTCGACGCGGCATACAAGACCATCGGGGCGCAGGTCCAGGTCCCCGGG
>NZ_JANXRJ010000138.1 GCF_025353065.1 Lapillicoccus sp. | reverse complement strand
TGCACTCCGGCTCCTGCCCGGGCTGCTGGAGTTCGTGGCCTTCGGTCACACGTGGAGCTTCAACGTCTTTATCGGGGCGATCCTGCTGATCCCGGTGCTCTACGGCATCGCTGGCGCCTATCCGTTCATCGAGTCCTGGGTCACCGGGGACAAGCGCGAGCACCACCTGCTGGACCGCCCGCGCAACGCCCCGACCCGCACGGCTCTCGGCGTCACAGCGATCACCTTCTACCTCATCCTCTTCTTCGCTTCCGGCAACGACCTGATGGCGATCAAGCTGCACATGTCGATCAACGACCTCACGAACTTCTTCCGGATCGGCATCCTGCTGCTGCCGCCGCTGGCGTTCTGGGTGACCAAGCGGATCTGCCTCAGCCTGCAGAGGCACGATCGCGACAAGGTGCTCCACGGCCGGGAGAGCGGCACGATCATCCGCACGGCAGACGGCAAGTTCTTCGAGAAGCACGAGGAGCTCGACGCGTTCGAGCGGCACGTGCTCGTGCAGCACGACCCGATCGAGCGGTTCGTCATCGAGTCGGGGGTCGACGCCAATGGTGTCGCCAGTCCGGCCGCGCGCAAGGACCGCGCCCGTGCTCGCCTGGCCCGCTTCTACTTCACGGACGTCGTCAACCCGGTCACGCCCGAAGAGCTCGCCGCCGCACAGGCCCACGGAGACCACGAGGCCATCGGCAGTGGCGATGGCTCCGGGAGCCTCGAGGGACCGCCGGAGACGCAGGGGCTGGCCTCCCCGACAGCGGAGTACGAGTCGATCAAGCGCCAACGTGAGACGAACCTCTGATCTGAGCTGAGATCGCCGAAGGGGTGGCTGCCCGTCAGGGTGGTCACCCCTTCGGCATACCCGGCGGCCTCTCCCTGCTCGGACCGCTTCGCCCTGGCTGGTCTCCCCCACAGTTCGTCCACGGGCTGCCGTGTCAGAGTAGGGTGCATGGTGAGCATGGATGAGCCAGCAGCGCTGAGCTTGTCGGACGGGGAGTTCGAAACGGCCGTCGGGGTCGCTCTCGACCTCATCCCCGACGAGCTGGCCAGGCTGATGAGCAACGTCGCCGTGCTCATCGAGCCCGAGCCCTCGCCCGACGACCCGGAGCTGCTGGGGCTCTACGAGGGCATCCCCCTGACCGAGCGCGACGGCTGGTACGACGCAGGGTCGCTCCCCGACCGGATCACCATCTACCAGGGCCCGCTGCAGCGCTACTGCCGCGACCGCGAGGAGCTGCTGGACGAGATCGCGGTGACCGTGGTCCACGAGGTCGCCCACCACTTCGGGGTCGACGACACGCGCCTGCACGAGCTCGGCTGGGGCTGACGGCCACGCGGCCGCGCCACTTCAGGTGCGGAGCGCATCTTGACGTAGACCATGGTCCAGGTGCGAGGGTCGGGACATGGATCTGACGATGACACGGCACCCGACACACCACATCGGCTCTCGGGGCGGTGAGCAATGATCGGAACCTGTGGATGGTCCTCGGCGCGTGGGCGTGAAGGAGCGCACCCTCCCGAGGATGATCTGAAGCCCATCGAAGTCTGATCAGGACCGGCGTTGGCGCGCTGGTTCGGGAAGGTACGCCCATGCTCACGGTAGTCCACCAGAAGAACGAGACCAACGTTCACGCCCCCGCAGGGGTCGGCGGGTCGCTCCTCGACGAGTTGGTCCGCGACGGGGCGCGGGCGATGCTCGCGTCCGCGTTGCAGGCCGAGGTCGCCGCCTACGTCGACGCCTTTGCCGACCAGGTCGACGAGCACGGCCGCCGGTTGGTCGTGCGCAACGGCTACCACGCCGCCCGGGAGGTGACCACGGCCGCGGGCGCGGTCCCGGTCAAGGCGCCGCGGGTGAACGACCGACGCGTCGACGAGACCACCGGGGCGCGGGCCCGGTTCTCCTCAGCGATCCTGCCGGCGTGGGCGCGCAAGTCCCCGCGGGTCGCGGAGGTGCTGCCGTTGCTGTACCTGCATGGTCTGTCCAGCAACGACTTCGGGCCCGCGTTGGAGCAGTTCCTCGGCTCGAAGGCTGGGCTGTCCGGCCCCACGATCACCAGGCTGACGACCCAGTGGCAGGACGAGGCCGCCGCGTTCGCGAGGCGGTCGCTGGCCGGGACCGACTACGTGTACATGTGGGTCGACGGGATCCACCTCAAGGTCCGCCTGAGCCAGGAAAAGGTGTGCTTGCTGGTGATGATCGGGGTCCGCGCCGACGGCACGAAGGAGCTGATCGCCCTGGCCGACGGGCACCGCGAGTCGTCCGAGTCGTGGGCGGACCTGCTGCGCGACTGCAAACGCCGCGGGATGACCGCCCCCGTCCTCGCCGCCGGTGACGGGGCGCTCGGGTTCTGGAAGGCGGTCCGGGAGGTGTTCCCCACCACCCGCGAACAGCGGTGCTGGTTCCACAAGATCGCGAACGTCCTGAACGCGCTCCCGAAGTCCGCCCAGCCCGGCGCCAAGACCGCCCTGGCGGAGATCTGGCAGGCCGAGGACCGAGAGCACGCCGCCCGCGCCGCGGCCGCGTTCGCGACCGAGTACGGTCCCAAGTGGCCTAAGGCGGCCGAGAAGATCACCGATGACCTCGACGTGCTCCTGACGTTCTATGACTACCCGGCCGAGCACTGGATCCACCTGCGGACCACGAACCCGATCGAGTCCACCTTCGCCACCGTCCGCCTGCGGCAGCGGGTCACTAAAGGCCCCGGCTCCCGCGCTGCCGGGATCGCGATGGCGTTCAAACTCATCGAGTCAGCCCAAGCCCGTTGGCGCGCGGTCAACGCCCCTCACCTGGTCGCGCTCGTCCGGGCCGGCGCGAAATTCGAGAAGGGAAACCTCGTCGAACGGCCCGACGAGTCAGGCCCCGATCAGCACGTCGCCTGAACACGCTGATCGACAGGTATTGACAAATTGCTCTCCCCCTGTCGCCGGCGCTCAAGGCTACTTCAGGGCGTAGGCGTCGATGCCCTTGTCGGGGAGGTAGACGACGGAGTCGGCGACGATGGGTCCGGTGATGCCGCCGCCGTTCGGGGCAGGGAACGTGGCGAGGATGTCGCCGGTCGCGGCGTCGACGGCGGTGTAGACGTGCTGGGTAGGGGTGGCGGGGTCGCCGATCTGGCTGATGAGCATGCCGTTGACGAACAGGGGGGTCCCGCCTGCGCCGGGCCTGCTCCAGATGGTTTCGCCGGTGCCCTCGTCGAGGGCGGCGGTGACGGTGAGCTGGTTGGTGTAGACCCGGCCAGCGCCGACCGCGAGGCCGAAGGGGGTCTGATCGCCGGAGGCGGCCGTGTAGGTCCAGCGCAGCGCCCCGGTGGCGGCGTCGTAGGCGCGGATCTGCGCGTCGACGAGGACGAAGACGGAGGTGCCGTCGGCGACCGGGCGGGTGGCGAGGCCGCCGATGTCGGTGACCCACAACAGCTTGCCGGTGATCTGGTCGATCGCGGTCAGCTGATTACCGGCGACAAAGATCCGTCCCCCAGCGACGGCGGGAATCGAGGTGTTGACCCCCAGGTCGGTAATCGGGGTGGACCAGACGACGCTGCCCTTGACCGGGTCCAGAGCCACGACAACGTGACTGCGGCGCGCGACGTCTGAGCCGACGTCGTAGATGCGGCCTGCGTCGAGGACGATCCCGGGAGAGACCTGCTCGATGCCCGGCACATTGAGGTTATGAGTAGTGAGTCCTGTCTGGGGGTCGAGGCCCCATGCATGGATGGGGCCGCGTTGCTCGAGGAAGAGGAAGGTGCCGCTGGAGGCGTCGTAGGTCCCACCCCACATCGACAGCGGATTCTGACCGGTCTGGAACACCCACTTCTGTTTTCCGGTGACCGCGTCGAACCCGACCGCGCCCTCACCGAAGCTCCAGGACAGGACCCCCTGGGCGAGAGTGAACCCGTCGTCCCCTGGCCCGCCGTAGATGGAGTCGCCAAGGTAGAGCGGGGTGGTGTCGGCGATGGTGGCCTTGGTCAACCCGGTCTCGTGGTAGGCGTGGGAGCGGTGCGCCCCGTACTGTCCTGACTGCGCCCACTGCAGGTGCACCCCCAGACTGGTCGTGGCCGAGCGGGTACCTTGGGTGGCCCGCAGCGGCCGCAGGCCCTGTCGGGTCTTCAGCGGCACCCGCGGAGTCCCAGTGAACGTGCCGTCCGCGCGGACCGTCAACGTCCCCATCGCCAGCCCGTCGAGGGTGAGGGTCAGGGTGCCGGGCCGGAACCCGCCACCCTTGACCCGGACCGGCAGTCCCGGCCAGAACAACCCGGTTGGGACTTGCACCGAGGGCGCCGACGCCGGCACAGCCGCCAACCTCGACCAAGAGACCGCAGGGCTAACGGGCGGGCTCGCGGTGGCGAGCGCTGGTGCGGCGCTGGCGCTGAGCGCGCCGAGGGAGAGGGCCGCGGCAGCGACCATGGCCGCCCGTGTTGTCATCGGTCGTGTCCTGCTCATCTCGGGTCGTTCCCTTCACGTCGAGCTTCGCGTGTAGTGGTGGTTGTGGTGGTGGTCATTTCGTGGACGCCGGCGCGACGAGCACTCCGCCGCCGTCGTGGTTGCCGATGTAGATGTGTTCGTCGACCCCGCCTCCTGGGTTCGAGACGAACGCGGCGTCGAGGTTCATCGCCTGGTTGAGGAACTCGATCGGCTGGACAGCAGTGAGCACTGTCCCGGAGGTGCCGTTGTTGTACAACCCCGGCCTGGGGAAGGCGATGTCGGCGTCATAGCTGCGGGTGATGACCAACCGGTCAGAGATCCCGGACCCGGGGGGCCGGTCGAGCGCTATCGGACCCGTGTCAGTCAGCACCTGTTGGGTGCCACCCACGGTGGTCGTGAACATCACGGAGTCATTGACCGTGGGCTGCCCGAGACCGGTCAGCTTGTAGACGCCCGACACGGTGGAGGCATAGAGCGCGGTCGGTGACACGGTCTGGTTGTAGTTGGAAAGGGCACTTACCACGTAGTTGGTGCCTTGGTTGTTCGTGTTCCCCGGCTTGAGCCAGATCCGATCCCACGCCCACGGGCCTGAGGGCCACGTTCCAGAAAGATCGGGGGACCGGAAGAGTGTCTTTTGCACGGGGTCGTATACGAAGAGATACTGCGCCCCGGTGGACCAGATGAGACTCACGAAGTGGTTCTGAGGCAGCGGTGCCTGTGTGAAGCAGGGACCCGCCGGGGTTGTCCCCATCTGTGCATAACTCACTTGCTGCCAGGTGGAGGCGTTCCCGGAGGCGCGGATGAAGATGCCTTGGGTCTCGGTGGCGGCGATGACCTCGTAGACGTTACCGGTGGTCTGGTCGGGTCGTTGCCCGACGGCGAGGCCGACGATTCGAGCGATGACCCCGGCCGTGGTAACCGGAGTCTCCCAGTCGCATCCGAGGGTGCGGGCGGGGCAGCCGCAGGAGGTCCCGCCGGCGGCCGGCAGGTCGCACTCACGCACCCGGGACTGGTTGGAGGTGTCGTTGAAGGACTTCGTGCCGGTGCCGAAGAAGAGGTGGTCTGGGGTCGTGCCCGACGTCGCAGTCCACGACACGGTGGAGTACGTCGTTCCCGTGGTGCTGGTGTTCTCGAAGAGGCCGCCGACACCCAGCGAGGTGGTACTGACCGCACCGGACCAGTCGCCGTCCCCGATCGCGACGTTCCCGGTCAGGGACCCCGACAGGTGCCGGACCCCGCTTCCCGGGATGCCGTTGACAGCCGGCGCCCACTGCCCGACCGTGACCGTGCCCGACGGACCCGTCAGGCCCGTCAGCGTGGTCCGCCAGATCCCCGCCCGACCGGCCGAGTACAACCACGCCTTGCCAGACCCGGCGTCGGAATCCAGCACCAGCTGGCTGGTGCTGTAGCGGTTGCCGCCCATCATGTAGCCGTTCTCGGGGCTGAGCCACCACGTGGGGGACCCGGCATTGACGGTGATCAGGCTCGTGGTGACGGACGTCGTGGCCGAGGACCATTGGGTGTTGTGGGTGCGGTAGGCGATGGACCCCCCGCCGGGACAGTTACCGACCGGAGTGGGGGGTGGGTCGGTCGCGGAGCACCCCGCGAAGATGAGGACGTTGTCGGTGTTGCTGCCGGCTGCGGTGGGGTCGGCCATCACCGCCAGGCTCACCCAGTAGCTGGACCCGTCGAGGACCGTCCCCGTTCCGCTGGCGGGGAACGCGGCATTGGTGCAAGTGAAAAGACCCGCGGTTGGTCGTACGCACTGGTAGACACCGTCCTTGCCGCGGGCCACGTACAGGTGCGTCAGGCCGTCGTTCTGGACCACGGCCGCGACGTCGAAGTCGTGCCCGTCGCCCCAGCCCGCCATCTGCGCGCCCTCGATGGTGAACCCGAACCGTGTCCCGTCCCAGTGCAGCTGGGAGACCCCGTCGACTCCTGTCGCACTCAGGTCAGGGCTGTAGCTGACCCACAGCGTATCCGGGTCCTGCGGGTCGACGACGATCCCACGGATCACCTTCCCCGACAGCGCCGCCAGCTGGTGACACGCTGGCGCGACCCCGGTGCACCACGCGCTCCCGACGCTCGTGCGCGTGAACACGAACAGCCCGTCGTCGGCCCCGACGAGGATTTCGGTGCTCGACAGGGCCACCATGAGGTGCCCGACCTCACGAGGACGGTTGCCGTTGGTCGACCCGAGGTACGGCGTCCCCGCCACCGTGTCGGCGTCGTAGGCCACCCAGGGCGTCGAAGCGCCCGGAAGACCGCACGACGAGTTAACCAGTAGCTGCGCCGGCACCCCGGAGTCTCGTCCGACCCACAGGTACGCCTGGGTGCTCCCCACCCCGTAGGCCGCGGCCGCCGCCCCCGACTGCTGGTCGGCGCTCATCCCATAACTGGCGCCCTTCCACTCGGCGCCACCCGTGGACGACCACCCGGCGCCGTACACGTCGCCGCCGTACACCAGGTCGCGGGTGCCGCCGCTAGCGCAGGTACTTCCAGGAGCTGGCAACGCCAGCACGTTGACCGTGCCGCCACCGGAGAGGCCACTCGTGCCGTAGCTATTTGGATACGCCACTGCCAGCGCAGGCAATAGAAGCAACAAGGCAACCACCGCGGCAACCACGAACGGGCTCCGCCGCAGCGGCACTCGACCACCCATTCCAGTCACCTCAGACCCCGTCCGTGCCGGTGGTGACTGGACCCTAGCCCCCTGTCGTCATCGGGGCAATGATCCTGCGGTGGCCCACGAGGCGCGTCGGGACGGGGGCTTGCGGAGGACCATAGGGACCGGCACCGTGAATCCGGCCTCGAAGCCCTTGCCCACCCGGTCACGCATTGCGCGATGGACGCCCACGTTCTGGGCCGGGGCGTACTTGGCGATCACCCGGATCGTCGCGATGCCCCCCAATACCGGCTCGACCCCGGCCACCAACGGCGTCTCGACGAGGTCGTCGACCCATGGCTGCTCGTCGACTAAGAAGGCCAAAGAGGCGTTGATGATCTCGATGGCGGGGCACGTGGTCGCGCGAGCCGACGGGGATGTCGACGATCGCCATCGACCAGCCCTGGGAGCGGTTGCCGATGCGCAGGATCTCGCCGTCTAGCACGTATTAGACGACGCCGGTCCAGTCGCGGATGCGGGTCACCACGCAGCGAGACCTCCTCGACGGTGCCCCTGGGTCCCGCGCGGCGGGGATCGCGACGGCGTTCAAGCTCATCGAGTCCGCCCAAGCCCGCTGGCGCGGTCAACGCCCCGCACCTGATCGCCCTCGTGCGGGCCGGCGCCACGATCGAGAAGGGCGAACTCGTCGAACGACCCCAGGAGTCAGGCTCCGATCAGCACGTCGCATGAACAAGCTGATCCACAGGTATTGACAATTGCTCCTGGCGGTCCCGGCCGTGGCGATGGGGACGATGCACTTTCGGGACGACCGTCGACGCAGCGGCTGCGTTCGAGTGTCTGGACGTCGCCGCCGATGTGGGAGCAACGTGTCTGGGACACGGCCAACAACTACGCGTTCTGGGCCGGCGGGAGCTGCGACGAGTCCGAGACCGTCATCGGCACGCGCCCGTCCGTGACCAGGTGACCGGCAGCCTGCGGCGACTGCGAACCGACCACCTCGACCTGCTCTACGCCCACCTCGACGACCCGACCGTCGCTCTGGACGAGACCTTGGGTGTGTTCGGTGAGCTCGTCGACGAGGGACTCGTGCGGGAGATCGGCGCCAGCAACCTGACCGCCGAGCGCCTGCAGAACGCTTTGTCGGTGCCAGCACGCCATCCGTATCGGACCTTGCAGCAACGATTCACCTATCTGCCGAACCGCGCCCGGGGCGACCACCGCCCCGCAGGTCGTGCTGGACCCCTCGACCGAGGGCGTCGCTGCGTCCGCCGACGTCACCCTCGTCGGGTACTCGCCGCTCCTCTCTGGCGCCTACACGCGCACCGACCGACCGCTGCCGGTTGAATACGCCACCCCAGAATCAGGAGAACGACTGTCCGCGCTGCGATCGGTCGCCGATGGGGTCGGCCTGGACGCAGGTCAGGTCGTACTCGCCTGGATGAGCCAGCGCCCGACGCCGGTGTTGCCCATCGCCGGGGTCTCCCGACCCGACCACGTCCGCTCGGCGTGGCAGGCCGTCACGCAGGCCCTTCCCGACCACGCGATCGCCCGGCTCGACACCGGACGAGCATGAACACCGTCGGCGAGCGGGACCACCCTGCGGGGATCGGCGAGGTGGGGGCACGGGTCGGCCTCGAACCCGACACGATCCGCTACGACGAACGTCACGGCATACATACTCCCTCCCGCGGACCGAGACGCTAGAGGGCGCCGGGGCGCATCCGCACCTGGCAGAGATCCCTGGAGGTCATCGACCAGAAGATCACCGACTACCAAGCACGAGTTGACCATTGCGGGTGAGTGCTGCTGGTAGCGCCTCGCCCGACCAACAGACACAAGCCCGTCGCGGCGAATCTACCCCGAATGAGTTCGGAGCGCCGACCCGCTTGTGCCTGTTGGTGAGGCGCTTGGCTGTCGAGACGCTGACGTTGAGAAGCGCCTAGTTGGCGTACTCACCCTTGTAGTGCTCGAAAGTCCAGCCGACGATGGCCAGGACACCGAAGCCGGCGCCGATGATGAACAGCCACCAGCCGACCGCGAGGCCGGCGAAGATGACGGCTGCCGACGCACCGAGCCAGAGCGGCCACCAGGAGTAGGGGGTGAAGAAGCCGTAGTCACCCTCCTGCTCGGAGATGAGCGCGGCGGGGTTGTCCTCGGGCCGGTTGGTGTACTGCTTGCCCGTGACGTTGAGGTAGAAGGCAATGAGGGCGGCGAGGAGCGAGGAGAGGAAGAGCGCGATCGGACCGACGAGGTCGTAGCCCTTGTCGAAGTAGTACAGGATCGGGCCGAGCGGAAGGAAGAAGACCGCTAGGACCACGAAGAGTCGGGTCTCGACCTTCATCGGCTGGATCCCGTACCCGGATCGCCGTGCTTCGTCATGTCGCCGAGGTCCGCCGAACCCATCACGTTGATGAGGGTGCCGGGATCAGGCTGAGGACCGTCCGGAGGCGCGGCCTCGGGGTGGTGCAGGTCGAAGGCCGGACGCTCCGAGCGGATCCGGGGGATGCTGTCGAAGTTGTGCCGCGGCGGCGGGCACGACGTGGCCCACTCGAGCGAGCCACCGTAGCCCCAGGGGTCGTCGGTCTCGACGAGCGGGGCGTAGCGCCAGGTCTTCCAGACGTTGTAGAGGAAGGGCAGCGTCGAGGCACCGAGCAGGAAGGCCCCCACCGTGGAGATGACGTTGGCCGTCTGGAAACCCTCCGAGGGCAGGTAGTCGGCGTAACGCCGCGTCATACCCTCGATGCCGAGGAGGTGCTGGATGAGGAAGGTCGTGTGGAACCCGATGAAGAGCATCCAGAAGTGGATCTTGCCGAGCTTCTCATCCAGCATCCGGCCGGTGAACTTGGGCCACCAGAAGTAGAAGCCGGAGAACATCGCGAACACCACGGTCCCGAAGACGGTGTAGTGGAAGTGCGCCACGACGAAGTAGGTGTCGGAGAGGTGGAAGTCGAGAGCCGGGCTGGACAGGATGACCCCGGTCAGGCCGCCGAAGAGGAAGGTGACGATGAAGCCGATGGCCCAGATGATGGGGGTGTCGAAGGTGATCGACCCGCCCCACATGGTGCCGATCCAGTTGAAGAACTTCACTCCGGTCGGGACGGCGATCAACATCGTCATGATCGCGAAGAACGGGAGCAGCACCTGACCGGTCGCATACATGTGGTGGGCCCACACGGAGACCGAGAGGGCGGCGATGGCGATCGTCGCGAAGACGAGCGTCTTGTAGCCGAAGATCGGCTTGCGCGAGAAGACCGGCAGGACTTCGCTGATGATCCCGAAGAAGGGCAGGGCGATGATGTAGACCTCGGGATGGCCGAAGAACCAGAAGAGGTGTTGCCAGAGCAGGACCCCCCCGCTCTCCGCGTCGAACAGGTGCGCCCCGAACCGTCTGTCGGCACCGAGCCCGAACAGGGCGGCCGCCAGGATCGGGAAGGCGATGAGGACGAGGATCGAGGTGATGAGGATCGTCCACGTGAAGATCGGCATCCGGAACATCGTCATGCCGGGCGCGCGCATACAGATGATGGTCGTGATGAAGTTGACCGCGCCGAGGATGGTGCCGAACCCGCTCAGCGCCAGGCCGAAGACCCAGAGGTCACCACCGACGCCGGGGCTGTATGTGCTGTTGGACAGCGGCGCATACGCGAACCAGCCGAACGACGCCGCGCCCTGCGGGGTGAGGAACCCGGCTGCCGCGATGATCCCGCCGAAGAGGTAGAGCCAGAAGGCGAACATGTTCAGCCGCGGGAACGCCACGTCGGGTGCCCCGATCTGCAGCGGCATGAGTGCGTTGGCGAAGCCGGCGAACAGCGGCGTGGCGAACAGCAGCAGCATGATCGTGCCGTGCATCGTGAACAGCTGGTTGTACTGCTCGGGGCTGTCGACGATCTGCAGGCCCGGAGCGGCGAGCTCGGACCGGATGAGCAGCGCCATGATGCCGCCGATGAGGAACCAGGTGAACGCCGCGATGAAGTAGAGGTTGCCGATGATCTTGTGGTCGGTGGTGGTGATCCACTTGACGACGGTCTGGCCCGGCAGCAGGCGCGGGCGCGCCGCGACCCGCTCACTGGTCCGGTACTCGACGGTGGGGATCGTGGTCGCCATCAGTTGCTCCCGGGGGTCGGAACGCTGGAGAGGTCCGCGGGCAGCAGCGGCGAACGGTTGAGGGTGTTGGGCAACTGCCCCGTCTGACCGAGGGTGCGCAGAAACTGCATCTGGTTCTCGTACTCCGCAGGGGAGACGACCTTGACCGTGAAGAGCATCTGCGAGTGGTAGGCCCCGCAGAGCTCCGCGCACTTGCCCTGGTAGGTGCCCTGCTCCATCGGGACGACCTGGAACTTGTTGGTCCGGCCCGGGATCATGTCGAGCTTCTGCAAGAAGGCAGGCACCCAGAACGAGTGGATGACATCACGCGCGTTGAGGACGAACTGGACGCGCTTGCCCTCCGGCAGGTAGAGGACTGGCATCGCGTTGAGCGGGTTGCCGGTCTTCGGGTCGAGCTCGGTATGGACGCCCGACGAGTAGGTATTGGCCGTGACGTAGTTGAAGTCCCAGCTCCACTGCTTGGCCACGACGTTGACCGTGACGTCCGGGGTGGCTGAGTTGTCCAGCAGGGCCGACTCGTCACGGGCGGTGTAGTAGAAGAGCACGGCGACCATGAACACGGGCACGATGGTGTAGAGCATCTCGATCGGCACGTTGTAGCGCAGCTGCGGCGGCAGCCCGACGTCGTCCTTCTTGCGCCGGAACCTCACCATCACCCAGATGGTGAGGCCCCACACGATGAGGCCGACGGAGAGGGCCGCGATCCAGGTGCCGATCCAGAGGGAGGTGACGCGTCCGGTGTTGTTGGTGACCTGACCGCCGTTGGCGCCCTGGGGCAGCCAGCCACTCGAGGCAGTGCCGTTGCCGGCACATCCACTGAGGAACAGCGAGCAGGCGACCATGACGCCCAAAATGGTCCATCCACGCCGTCGGCGGACAGATGTGTCGTGCTTGCGCAACAGGGGCACCTTCCAAGTCATCCTGGTCTGACTCATTCACGATACCGCCCACGGGGCCGCTCCACACTGGAGGGTTGGGGCTAGCGTGCCACCGTGGCGCACATCTCCCTCCAACCCTCTCGCAGAGTCCTGCTCGACGCCTCGCCAGGCCCGCTGCACCCCGCGGCGCGGGACACCCTGCTGGCTGCGTTGGACGCCGGCTGGGCCGACCCGCGGCGGCTGCACCGTGAGGGCCGGCAGGCCCGGCGGCTCCTCGACCAGGCCCGCGAGGTGCTGGCCGCGGGGCTCGGCGTGCGCCCCCCGGAGGTGAGCTTCCTGCCCAGCGGCCCCACGGGCCTCACCCACGGCGTTTCGGGCCTGCTGTATGCCGCGCGGAGACGCGGCGCGCGGGTGGTCGCCGGCGCGGTGGAGCACTCCTCCCTCCTGGTGCCTGGGCGGCACCGTGCGGCCATGGCCGAGGACCCCACGCTCTTCGAGGAGGTGGGCGTCGACGGTTTCGGACGGATCGACCTCGCCGCGTGGGAGGTGGCCCTCGGACGACCCGGCACCGTCGTCGCGGCCCTCCAGTCCGTCAACGGCGAGATCGGCACCCGGCAGCCGCTCGCCTCCGCCCGGGAGGCTGCGGCCCGACGCGGCATACCGCTGCTCGTGGACGCGATGGCAGGACTCGGCCGGGACCCTGCCCCCGCCGACTTCGACGTGCTCGTGGGCGATGCCCGATCGTGGGGCGGGCCGGGTGGGGTCGGGCTGCTCGTCGTCCCCGAGCGCACCCGGTGGCGCCTACCGGGGGCCGTGAGCGAGCTGGAGCTGGGCCGCACCGACGTCGAGCCCTGGGTGCCGCTGGCGATGGCCGCGGCGGAGGCCTGGCAGCAGACGGCGGCGGTTCGCGAGGAGGACAGCGCCGAGGCGCGCGAGCTCGTCGACCGGATCCGGGCCGCGGCCGGGGCGATCCCCGACACCGAGGTCGTCGGCGACCCCGTGGAGCGGGTCGCCCACGTGACGACCTTCTCCTGCCTGTTCGTCGATGGCGAGGCGATCGTCGACGAGCTCGACCGGCGGGGCTTCGCGGTCGCGTCCGGTTCGGCGTGCACCGCCAGCACCCTCGCGCCCAGCCACGTGCTCGCGGCGATGGGCGTCCTGACCCACGGCAACGTCCGGGTCACCCTTCCGCTCGCCGCGACCGACCCCGATCGGGCCGCCGGCGTCGACGCGTTCTGCGCGGCCCTGCCGGATGCGGTGGCGGCCGTGCGTGCCCGGCTGGGGACGGACCGGCTGTGAGAGCGCATCCCGAGGACGCAGGCGTGGCCGGGGCGGACTTCTCCGCACGTGAGGAGTCGTCCCGGCGGCCGACCCCCGCCGACCTGTGATGATCGAGGCATGTCCGACGTCCCCGAGGTCGACGCCCCCGTCGTCCTCGACGCCCGCGGTCAGCGCTGCCCCCTGCCGGTCATCCGGCTCGCCCGACTCGCCCGCGAGCTCGGCCCCGGGTCCCTGATGCGGCTGCTCGCGACCGACCCGGCCGCCCGGAGCGACGTCCCGGCCTTCTGCCGGATGCGCGGTCACGAGCTGGTGGAGGTCACCGACGTCACGGAGGTCACCGACGTCACGGAGGCGGGTGGTGACCACACGGCATACCTGGTGCGCGTCAGCCCGTCAGCGCCACCGACCCGGCAGCGGCGCGGTGAGGGCCTCCGCCAGCAGCGCGAGGTAGGTCTCGCGCGGCACCTCGCTGACCCCGAGGGTGGCCAGGTGCGTGGTGCGCCACTGGACGTCGACGAAGCGTCGGCTGTCGTGGTCGGCGACGAGCACCTCGTGCAGCCCGACGAGCGCGGCCTTGGAGGCGTCGGTCACCCGGTGGAACATCGACTCACCGGCGAAGAGTCCGCCGATGGCGATGCCGTAGAGCCCCCCGACGAGCTCGTCGTCGCGCAGGACCTCGATCGAGTGGGCCCACCCGAGGTCGTACAGCCGGGTATAGGCCGAGGCGATCTCGTCCGTGATCCACCGTCCGTCACGGCTCGGGTCGGCGCACCCGGCCACGACGTCCTCGAAGGCCGTGTCGACCCGGATCTCGAAGTGCCGCAACGACTTCCGTAGCGAGCGACTCACCTTGAGCTCGTCGAGCCGTAGGATCCCGCGCGGGTCCGGCGACCACCAGCCCATCGGCCGCCGACCCTGGCGGCCGATACCCATGGGGAACACCCCCGTGGCGTATGCCGTGAGCAGGGTCCCCGGGGCGAGGTCGGCTCCGACCCCGATGAGGTCCTCCCCCGCCTTTGCCCGGGAGGGGTCGAAGACGAACCCTGAGGGCTGCGGGACGATGGGCACGAGCGAGTGGCTCAGCGGTTCAGGGGACGCGGCGGTTCAGGGATGCAGCGGTTCATGGACTCAGTAGTTCATGGACTCGAGGGTGAGGAGACTCGGCGGTGTGGAGACTCAGAGCCGGCGGCAGGCCACGGCAGGGGCGATCTCCTGCGCGGCGGCCGCACCGTAGGAGGCCGTGAGCCGCGCGAGGAAGTGCTCCTGGCCGAGGTGATACTCCTGCGTGCCGACCGTCTCGATGACGTAGGTCGCGAGCATCGAGCCGAGCTGGGCGCAGCGCTCGAGACCGAGGTCCCCGGCGAGCCCGACGAGGAAACCGGCCCGGAACGCGTCCCCGACCCCGGTGGGGTCGGCCTTGAGCACCTCGCGGGCGATCGGGACGGAGATGGTCTCCTCGCCCTTGCGGTGGATCGTCACGCCGTCGGCGCCGCGGGTGACGACCCGGGTGCCCACCCGTTCGAGGATCTCGTCCGCGGTCCAGCCGGTCTTCTGCTCGGTGAGGTGCGCCTCGTACTCGTTGGTGAAGAGGTAGGTGGCGCCGTCGATGAGGCCCCGGATGAAGGGGCCGTCGGCGAAGGCCAGCTGCTGCGACGGGTCGGCGATGAAGGGGATCCCCCGGGTGCGGCACTCCTGCGTGTGCCGCATCATCCCCTCGGGGTCGTTGGCCCCCACGAGCACGAGATCGAGCCCGCCGACCCGGTCGGCGATCGGCTTGAGCTCGATCTGCCGGGCCTCGGACATCGCACCGGCGTAGAAGGTCGCGATCTGGGCCATGTCGTCGTCGGTGGTGCAGACGAACCGCGCCGTGTGGCGGCTCTCCGACACATGGACGGAGTCGCAGTCGACGCCGTGCCGTTCCAGCCACGAGCGGTAGTCCGCGAAGTCCTCCCCCACCGACCCCACCAGGACGGGGCTGCCACCGAGGTTCGCGATGCCGAAGGCGATGTTGGCCGCGACGCCTCCCCGGCGGATCTCGAGGTCGTCCGCGAGGAACGACACGGAGATCTTGTGGAGCTGCTCGACGACGAGTGAATCGGCGAACTTGCCCTTGAAGGTCATGAGGTGGTCGGTCGCGATGGACCCGGTGACGGCGATCTGCACGGGGACGAACCTACACGGGCGCGAACCTGCACGATGCCGACGCGCACCGTTCGGACGCGCCGACGGGCCCGGGAGTCGCCTCCCGAGCCCGTCGGCCTGCTTCCCTGACGTTACGTCAGCTGAAGCTGTCACCACAGGCGCATGAGCTGCCCGCGTTGGGGTTGTCGATGGTGAAGCCCTGCTTCTCGATGGTGTCGGAGAAGTCGATCGAGGCGCCCTCGAGATAGGGGGCGCTCATCCGGTCGACGACGACCTCGACACCGTCGTAGTCGCGCACGAGGTCACCGTCGAGAGTGCGCTCGTCGAAGTAGAGCTGGTAGATCAGGCCGGAGCAGCCACCGGGCTGCACGCCCACGCGCAGCCGGAGGTCGTCGCGACCCTCCTGCTCGAGCAGGCTCTTGACCTTGGCCGCCGCGACGTCAGTCACGAGCACGCCGTGGGCGGGGGTCTCGGTCTCCGGGGTGACCTGGACAGCCGTCTGGGTCTGGTCCTGAACGCTCATCCGTATGGTCCTTTGACTTGCAGGGGGTGTGAGGCAGTTGCCGAAGCGTCAACCCCGGCGGCCCGGGATGTGTTCCCCGGCCTCCCCCCAGACTACGGCGTTTCGACCGGTGTCATCCCGCAGGGGACCAGGTGCCCGCCACCCGGGCGGCGCGGGCGGAGAGTGCCCCGGCGGGGTCGGCGAGCACGGCGGCGAGATCGACCGGCCGGTCGGCCACGGCATACGTGCCGGAGAGTCCTGCCGCCATCGCCTCGCGGCGGCCGACGGAGATCTCCCCGGCGAGGACGATCGAGGGCACGCCGACGTCGAGGGCGGCCTCCGCGACCGCGGCGACGACCCGGTCGCGCAGACTCCGCCAGTCGAAGCTGCCCTCCCCCGTCACCACGAGATCGGCCCCGGCCAGCCGCGCCCGCAGCCCGACCGCCTCCGCGACGACCTGGACCGCACTGGTGCGGCGACCACCGAGCTGGAACAGCGCCCACCCGATGCCACCGGCCGCCCCGGCGCCGGCCTCCTTGTCGAGGCGACGGGCCACGCCGGTGAGCAGGTCGGTGCGCTCGGGCCGGATCCGCCGGACGAGCCCGACGAGGTGGCCGAACGCGCGCTCGAGCTCCTGCGCCTGCTCCGGGGTCGCGCCGCGCTCCTGCGCCTCGACCGCGCTGGCTCCCTGCAGCCCGAGGAGGGGGAGGTCGTCAGCGGTCGCGAGCAGCAGCTCGATGCCGCGGAAGCGGTCGACCGTGGCGGCCAGACCTGCGAGGTCGTCGCTGGTGAGATCGCCCAGCGCCAGTCCTCCACGGGCCAGCCGGTGCCCCGGCCCGGCTCCGAGGGCGGCGAGCAGGCCGGCCCCCGCATCGTGCGTCACCACCTCCCCGACGCCCACGACGATGCGCCGGGCGCCTGCCCCGAGCGCCAGCGCGAGAAGGTCTCCGAGCCCGGCCGACGTCGTGGTCGTCGGGTCGCGCCGGTCGGTCCGCACGAGGTGGGGCCCGCAGGCCTGCGCCGCCTCGAGGTATGCCGTGGGCACGCCCGAGCGGTCGGCCAGCAGCACCGTGGCGGGCACGGGGGTGCCGAGGGGGTCGCGGACCGTCGCCGCGAGCATCTCGCCCCCGACCGCCGGCGCGAGGACGTCGAGGAAGCCGGAGCCGCCGTCGGACAGCGGCACGAGGTCGAGGTCGTCGTGGGGGGCGCGGGCCCGCCAGCCCGTGGCGATCGCCTCTGCCGCCTCGGCCGCAGTGAGGCTGCCGGCGAACCGGTCGGGGGCGATGACGACGCGCACAGAGCCATCGTCGCAGGTCCGACTGGGGCCGGGAGGACGTTTGCCGCGGCATACGATCGATTCGTGAGCACCTCCACCGCCCTGCCGGAGTCGCACCCCCGTCCCTCCCTCCTGCCGCTGCTGGTCCTCGGGCAGGGGCGTGACCTCGCCTCGGAGCGAGGCGTCGAGTGTCCCGGCGACCTGCCGCCGGCGTCCGACCCCGACCTCGTCGCACGGGCCCGGGCCGCGAAGGCGGCGCTCGGCGACCGGGTCTTCGTCCTCGGTCACCACTACCAGCGCGACGAGGTCATCGAGTTCGCCGACGTGACGGGTGACTCCTTCAAGCTGGCCCAGCAGGCCGCCGCCCGACCCGACGCGCCGTGGATCGTGTTCTGCGGCGTGCACTTCATGGCCGAGTCGGCGGACGTCCTCACCTCCCCCGACCAGACGGTGATCCTCCCGGACCTCGCGGCCGGGTGCTCGATGGCCGACATGGCGGCGATCTCCCAGGTCGAGGACGCCTGGGACGACCTCGTCGACGCCGGCATCGCCGACCGGGTGATCCCCGTGACCTACATGAACTCCTCGGCCGCGATCAAGGGCTTCACCGGGCGGCACGGCGGCACGATCTGCACGTCGTCCAACGCGAAGACCGCCCTGCAGTGGGCCTTCGACGAGACCGGGGGCGTCGAGGCGGGGGGCAAGGTGCTCTTCCTCCCCGACCAGCACCTCGGCCGCAACACCGCGGTCCGCGACCTCGGGCTGTCGCCCGACGACTGCGTCGTCTTCGACCCCCACAAGCCGCACGGCGGCCTCACCCCGGAGCAGCTGCGCGACGCCCGGATGATCCTGTGGCGCGGGCACTGCTCGGTCCACGGCCGGTTCACGACCGAGGCGGTCGAGGCCGCGCGGCGGGAGATCCCCGGCGTGCGGGTCATCGTCCACCCGGAGTGCCAGTACGAGGTGTGCGAGCTCGCCGACGAGATCGGCTCGACGGAAGCGATCATCAAGACCATCGCCGCGGCGCCCGACGGCACCTCGTGGGTGGTCGGGACCGAGCTCAACCTCGTGGGCCGGCTGCGCTCGATGTTCCCCGCCCAGAAGATCGCCTTCCTGGAGAAGAACGTCTGCTACTGCTCGACGATGAACCGCATCGACCTGCCGCACCTCGTGTGGGTCCTCGAGTCGCTCGTGGACGGGCGCGTCGTCAACCCGATCGTCGTCGATCCTGACGTCGCGCGCTGGGCCCGCGTCGCGCTCGAGCAGATGTTGGCGCTGCCGGGCGGGACGTCGAAGGACTGACCGGCGTTCGTCGTCGAAGCCGGGGCGCGTGCAGAGCTGGTCACCTGCCCCGGTTCTGATCGCGTCTGCGCGCTGACCGGCGCGCATTCCGCGTCAGCTGCCCGGTTCTGAACGAGGCCGCGCGCTGACCGGCGCGCATTCCGCGTCAGCTGCCCGGTCCTGAGCGTGGGCTGACGACCGCCCCGTTGCTGCCGCTTCCGCCGCCGAACGGCGCATCCGCCCCTGAACGGAGCAGGCAATACCCTGAACGTCTCCCGTTCAAACCTGTGCAAGTTAAATCGCGCCCGGTAGTCTGAGGCCTCGACGACCGAAATGAGGGGCTGATGGGCGAGGTAGCGGCCGACACCGTTCTGTCGGTGGGTGCGGCGGCCGCCCGGCTCGGCGTGGCTCCCGAGACGTTGCGCAGCTGGGGTCGCCGCTACGGGCTGATGCCGTCGATGCGCACCGACGGTGGCCACCGGCGCTACACCTCGGACGACCTGGCGCTGCTGTTCCGCATGCAACAGCTCGTCGGTGGGGGCGTCACCCCGGCCCGGGCGGCGCGAGCCGTGCAGACGCCGGGCTCCGGGTCGGACTCCGGGTCGGACCTCGTCCCCGAGGCCGGCCCCCGGCGCAGGCCCGGCGGCCCGGGAGGACGAGTGCTCGCGGTGCCCGGGGCCTCGGCGGAGGTGCGCGGACTCGCCCGTGCCGCAAGCCGGCTCGACGCCGAAGCGCTCCACGGCATCCTCGGTGACCTGCTCGCCGAGCGGGGCGCGATCGCCACCTGGGACCAGGTGCTGCGCCCGCTGCTGATCGCCGCCGGGCTGCGCTGGGCCCAGACCGGTGAGGGGATCGACATCGAGCACCTGCTCAGCGAGTCGACGATCAACGCGCTGCGACTGCACTGCGGGGTCCAGCGGCGGCCCCTGCCCGGCCGGCCGGTGCTGCTGTCGGGCTCGCCGGAGGACCTGCACGTGCTGCCGTTGCACGTGATCGCCGCGGCTCTGGCCGAGCGCCGGACGCCCGTGCGCACACTGGGAGCGCGCGTTCCGCTGCCGGTCCTGGAGTCGGCGATCCGCCGCACCGGGGCCTCGGCGGTGTTCCTCTGGCGGCAGCTCCTCAACGAGACCGACCGGCTCGACCTGGCACCCACCCGGCCACCGCTCCTGGTGGTGGTCGGTGGGCCGGGGTGGGAGGGGGTCGATCTCGCACCCGGGACCCGGGTGGCACACACGCTGGCGGAGGCGGTCGACCTGCTGAGCTCCGCCCCCCGCTGAGCGTCGTGACGCCCCTTAGATCCTCGGCCCGGTGATCCCCAAACTTGTGCAATCTTGCGTTCTCGGAGATTTTGGTCTAAACCATGGCGTCGGCCGCAGAGCAGCGGCCGCGCGACCCGGGATCCGGGTCTGACCAGAGGAAAGAAGGATCGTCATGGCACCGGCAAGCGCCGTCAACATCGGCTCGCTCTCGGCCAGCAATTTCGCCACCGTCTACAACCTGTTTTCGCTCGTGATCGCCAGCATGGTCTTCACGGCGCTGTTCCTGCTGCTGTCGCAGGGACGGGTGGCGCCGCGCTACCGCAACGCTCTCGTCGTCTCGGCGACCGTATGCGGCATCGCCGCCTACCACTACTTCCGGATCTTCGACAACTTCAAGGAGAGCTACCCGCCGGGCACGTCGGTGAGCGCAGCCCACGTGCTGTCCAGCGTCGAGTTCAACGAGGCCTACCGCTACGTCGACTGGCTGCTCACCGTCCCGCTGCTGCTCGTCGAGACCGTCGCGGTGATGGCCCTGAAGCGGGCCGAGTCGCGCGGGCTCCTGATGAAGCTGGTGCCGGCGTCCGCGCTCATGATCGCCCTGGGCTACCCCGGCGAGATCGCCACCACCAACAGCACCCGCATCATCTACGGCGTCCTGTCGCTGATCCCGTTCTTCTACCTGATCTACGTCCTGTTCGTCGAGCTGTCCAAGTCGCTGGTCCGCCAGCCGGTCGAGGTGCAGCCCGCCATCAAGCGGCTGCGGGTATCGCTGGTCGTCCTGTGGAGCGTCTACCCCATCGCCTATGCGTTCCCGCTGTTCGGCGGCGACTTCTTCGGCGGCGAGGGCGGCTTCGTGCTGCGTCAGGGCGGATACTCCATCGCCGACATCCTGGCCAAGGCGGCCTACGGCCTGGGCATCTACGCCATCGCCCGGACCAAGAGCCGACTGGAGGACCCGGCCTTCGACGAGGAGATCGAACCGAGCGCCTCGAAGACGGTCGACCTCGCCAACGCAGCCTGAGTCTGATGACTCTGCCCGCAGGTCTCCCCATCTCCGCAGTCGCCGGAGGCCTGAGCACTTCAGGTCGGGGAGACACTGCGGGTCCCGCCGCTGCGGCGGACCGGGAGTCGGTGCGCGGGTTCTCGATCGTGGGGGTCAGCGCCCTGATCGGGGTCCTTGCCGCACAGGTGCTGATACCTGACCTGTTGCAGCGATACACGGTCGGTCTCGCCGTGGTCGGGATCCTGATCGGGGTCCCGCACGGCGCGGTCGACCACATGGTGCCGTTCTGGACGAGCGGCACCCGGCCGGGGCCGCGCAGCATGGCGCTGGTCCTCGGCCAGTACCTCGGCGTCGCCGCCCTCGCGGCGGCAGCCCTGGTGCTGGCCCCCGATCTGGCCGTCACGGCGTTCCTGATCGCGTCAGCTGTGCACTTCGGCCTGGCCGAGAACGAGTTCAGGGGCCTGGCCGAGAACGAGTTCAGGGGCTTGGCCGAGAACGAGGTCAGGGGCTTGGCCGGCAGACTTCCTGCAACCCGGCGCCTGGACCTCCTGCGCGCGGTCGCGCACGGCGGCGCCGTCATCGTGCTGCCGCTCAGCCTGTGGCACGTGCAGGTCACGCAGGTCCTGGGCCGCCTCGGACCCCTGTATGCCGGGGACCAGCTGACGCGGCTGGAGAACGTGCTGGCCGTCGGCGTGCTCGTCCTCAACGCCGGACTCGCGCTCGCGGCGCTGAGGCGGCGCCGCTGGGAGGAGGCCGCCCAGATCGTACTGATCGTGACGGTCTTCATCGTCGTCCCCCCACTCGCCGCCTTCGCCGTCTATTTCGGCGGCTGGCACGCGATCCGGCATACCGGCCGGTTGCTCGCGCTACCCGGCCCCGGCGGCACGATGCTGTCGCGGTCCGCAGCCTGGCGCCGTTACGTCCTGCACTCCGCGCTGCCGACACTGACAGTCGTGGCCGCGATGAGCGTCATCTGGGCCGACCACTCCCGGCCGGTGATCGCGGGTGCCCTTGCGGTGCTCGTCGCCATCACCGCGCCCCACCTGTTCACGGTCGCGGCCCTGGACCGGTGGACGGCGAACGAGCGGCGACGGGGCGAGGCGCCCTCGGCTACTCCCGCTCGACCGTCATCGTGAAGTCCTGGGCGCGGAGCCGGTCCACGAGCGCCGCGCCCATGGCCACGGCCGGGGTCAGCACTCCCCCGCCCGAGGTGAGCGGGTCGAGGGCGAGGCAGAGCGCCGACTCGCCGAGCATGACGGCGGTCGCGGCATATCCGGGGTCGCCCTTCGCCGCGACGACCGCGACGTAGCGGGCGCCCGAGCCGGTCGTGGTCCGCAGCTCCATGCGGAACCGCCCGTTGGTCCGGGCCTCCTCGTCCGGGCCCTCGCCGGGGGCCGGGAGAAAACGGTCGGCGATCGGCCGGGTGAGCGGGTTGGACATCGCCGCCATGCCGAGGCCGAGTCCGGCCGTCAGCCCGAGCGCCGTCGCGCGGGCCCTGAGGTCGGTGCCGAAGCCCATCGCCTCGCGGTAGCGGAAGGCCGAGCCGTAGGCGTGGCCGAGCAGGGCGTTGCTGCGGCGGACGATCCGGGTGTTGAAGGCGGCCATCACGAAGGGCGCCGTCCACTGCCCGGTGGCGCCGTCGCGGTAGGGCTGCACGATGTCCCGCTCGCCCTTGCCGCCCCCCGTGCCGCCCGGCTCGGCCGCGCGGTCGGGGCTCAGCCCGTAGGGATCGAAGACGACCTTGCGCCGGGACGGGTCCGTGGCGACGGCCTCGAGCTGGGAGCGCATCGAGTCGATCGTGCCGCCGCTGAAGCCGCCGCGCATCCGGGTCACGAGCAGGGTCGTGTCCCCGAGGCCTCCCGCGCCGTCGGCCTGCGCCCGCTCGTGGAGCATCAGCACCCCGAGGTCGGACGGGACGGAGTCGAACCCGCAGGAGGTCACGATCCGGGCCCCGGTGCGCACGGCGGTCTCGTGGCAGGCGTCGGCGAGGTCGCGCACGAAGAGGACCTCGCCCGTGAGGTCGGCGTAGTGCGTGCCCGCCTCGGCGCAGGCTGTGCCGAGCGGCAGCCCATAGCGCGCATACGGGCCGACGGTCGTCACGATGACGCGAGTCGACCGCGCCAGGGCCGAAAGCCCTGTGGTATCAGCGGCATCGGCGACGATGAGCGGCCAGGCCGCAGCCGCTGCCGGCAGCTCTGCCTGCACCTGAGCCAGCCGCTTTCGCGACCGGCCCGCGAGTGCGATGCGGGTGCCCTCGGGCGCGTGCCTCGCGAGGTAGTCCGCGAGCAGTCGCCCGACGAACCCCGTCGCGCCGTACACGACGATGTCGTGCTCGCGGGGTGCTGCCTCGCTCGTGTCAGCCATGGGAGCAACCTATCTTCCGCCCCCCACCCGAGGTTTCTCGCGCGGCATTGCCCCCAGGCGCGCGAGCAGCAGCGCCTCGGCCTGGCAGACCCGCTCGAACTCGCCGAGGTGGAGCGACTCGTTGGCGCCGTGGGCGCGGGCGTCGGGGTCCTCCACCCCGGTCACGAGGATGGCCGCCTCGGGGAACACGCGCGCGAAGTGCGCCACGAACGGGATCGAGCCACCGACGCCGATGTCCACCGGTGCGACGCCCCAGGCGTCCGTGAAGGCCGCGCGGGCCTGGTCGTAGACGGGCCCGTCGGCGTCGGCCGAGAACCCTGGTCCCTCGTCGTCGAGGTGGATGTCGAGCTGCGCACCCCACGGCACGTGGGCCTCGAGGTGTTGGGAGAGGAGCGCGTACGCCTCACGGGGGTCCTCGTCGGGCGCGATCCGCATCGAGACCTTGGCCGACGCCCGGGGGACGAGGGTGTTGCTCGCCTGCTCCACGGTCGGGGCGTTGACACCGATCGTGGTGATGGACGGCTTGGCCCACAGCCGGGAGAGCAGCGACCCGCTCCCGATGACCTCTACGCCGTCGAGCAGGCCCGACTCGAGCCGTAGCCGCGCCTCGGAGTAGTCGAGGTCGGAGGCGACGCCCTCCTTGAGCCCGCCCACGGCGACATTGCCCCGCTCGTCGTGGAGGGTGGCGAGCAGCCGGATCAGGGAGGTGATGGCGTCGGGGACCGCGCCCCCGAACATGCCCGAGTGGACGCCGTGGTCGAGGGTCGTCACCGTGACGATCACCCGGATCATGCCCCGCAGGGTCGTCGTGAGCGCGGGCTCGCCGATGTCCCAGTTGCCGGAGTCGGCGAGCACGATCGCGTCGGCCCGCAGCCGCTCACCGTGCCGGTCGAGGATGGTGAGCAGTGAGTCGCTGCCGATCTCCTCCTCTCCCTCGACGAAGATCGTCACGCCGACCGGCAGCTGCCCCTGATGGGCACGGAGCGCGGCGAGATGGGCCATGACGCCGGCCTTGTCGTCGGCGGCACCGCGGCCGAAGAGCCGGCCTTCCCGCTCGGTGGGCTCGAACGGCGGTGAGTCCCAGTCGGCCTCGTGGCCGGGCGGCTGCACGTCGTGGTGGGCGTAGAGGGTGATCGTCGGAGCGCCCTCGGGTCCGTCGAGGTGTCCGATGACCGCGGGTCGGCCGCCCTCGCGGATGATCTCGACGTCGAGTCCCTCAGCCAGGAGCAGCGCGGCGACGGCGTCGGCGCTGTCCTCGACGTGCTGCTGGTCGAAGGAGTCGAGCGAGACGCTCGGCACCCGCACGAGGGCCTCGAGGTCGGCTCGCACCTGCGGCATCAGGGCGGTGACCCGGTCCTTGAGCGCGGTGATCTGGTCGGGGGTGAGGACGTCGTCGGGCACGGCGGTGACTCTATTCGACGCGGCCCTGCCCCGGGGATTGAGGGGAAGGTGCGCGGACGGCATACCCTGAGGCGGTGTTCGGGATCAAGAAGAAGAGCCTCAAGGACGAGCGGGCCTCCACGGCTGCGCAGGGCGCGCGCCCGGGGGCCAAGAACCGGCCCACGCCCAAGCGGCGTGACCAGGAGGCGGCCAACAAGCGGCCCCTCGTCGTCACCGACCGCAAGGTGGCCAAGAACACGGACCGGGTCAAGCGGCGCGAGGCGATGGCCAAGCAGCGCGTGGCCATGCAGACCGGCGACGAGTCGGGTCTGCCGTTGCGCGACAAGGGGCCGGAGCGGCGTTACATCCGCGACTACGTCGACGCCCGCTGGAGCGTCGGCGAGGTGATGCTCCCCTTCATGCTCATCGTGCTGCTGCTCTCGCTCGTGCCCGCCGTGGCCGCGAAGTTCGGGGTGTTCATCCTCGTCTACGGGCTGCTCATCGTCGCGGTCGTGGACGCGCTGATCATGTGGCGCAAGATCAAGAAGGCCCTGATCGAGAAGTTCGGGCTCGGCACGGTGCCCCGGGGTGCCGCGACGTATGCCGTGATGCGCACCTTCCAGCTGCGCCCCACCCGGATGCCCAAGCCCCAGGTCAAGCGCGGCGCCTTCCCCTCCTGAGCCGGCCTCCCCGGATCGGGGTGAGAACGCGTCATCGATGACGCGTGATCACCCCAATCCCTGAAGGGGTGGGCGCTGCGGTACGGGCCGGGGGGTCAGCCCTTGAGCTGCGCGAAGGCCAGCGGGGTGCGGGTCAGCGCGTAGGTCGCGAAGTAGAGCTTCTCCACGGCGCCCCGCTTGCCGGTGACGACCTCGAGGATCTCGCCGCGCTCGCGGCCCTCGACCGCACGGAACGTCCGGGCGGTCTCGCGGGCGAGACGGGTCTCGCCGAGCCGGCCGTTGCCGGGCACCGACATCCACAGCTCTCCGGCCCGGACCTCGAGGCGCAGCTCCTCCCCCTCGCTCCACCACGGACCGAGGATCGCCTGCAGGTCGTCGTGGGCAGCCTCGGGCACCCAGGGCGCGGCGGTCGTCGGCAGCTCGTCGAGCACCGCCTCCACGAGGTCGGCAGCGAGGACCGAGGTCTCGGCCTTGGACCCGCAGTTGGCCGAGACCACGGCGCCCACCTTGTCGGACCGGCGGACCTGCAGCCCGGTGAGGAACCCCGGCATCGCGCCGCCGTGCCCGACGAGGACCCGGTCCTTGCGGCGGATCATGCCGAAGCCGAGACCGTATCCCGAGGCCCAGCCCTCGGGGTCGACCATGATGATCGGCCGGCACATCTCCTCCACCGACTCCGCGGCCAGCACCTCGGGGTCGGGGTCGGCGATGAAGGCGGCATACCGGGCCAGATCGGCGACGGTCGACCAGAGGCCGCCGAGCGGTGCCATCGCCTTGAGGTCGAAGGGCTTCTCCTCCGTGGCTCGTCCGGAGAACGGGTCGACCTGGTAGCCGATGGCGTGGTCACGGCCGGGCTTGAGGGCGGTGTGCGACATCCCGAGGGGGCGCAGGATCCGCCTGGACAGCGACCTCTCCCAGCTGCCACCGTCGAGCCTCTCGACGACCTGGCCGAGGAGGGCGTAGGCGAGGTTGGAGTAGTGGAAGGCGAAGTGGGGTGGCAGCACCCGCTCCGCCTTCTCCAGCCCGCCGATGAGCTGGTCGCGGTCCGGCGACTCCAGGCTCTCCCAGAGGTGTCCGACGGGTTCGCGCTGCAGCCCCGAGGAGTGCGCAAGCAGCTGGCGGATGGTCACAGCCGCGTGCCGGGAGTCGGGGAACCAGCTGCCCAGCGGCGCCTCGAGCACCAGCTTGCCCTCGTCGCGCAGCTGCATGACGAGCACCGCGGTGAAGGTCTTGGTGACCGACCCGATGAGGAACTGCGTGTCGTCGCTCGCGGGCTTGGGCGGGCTCAGCCGGGCCGACCCGACGTGGTGCGACCAGACCAGCGAGCCGTCGCGCACGACGCCGACCGACACCCCCGGGGAGTGCCAGTCGCGTTGTGCCTGGGCGGTTTTCAGCTCCAGCGTGCGGACGAGCCGGTCGGGCAGCGGGGGGGTCGACATGGCGGCGACGATACCCACGCACGCTGGGCTCCCCGCACAGGCCCACCCGTCAGTGGGTAGCGGCGTCTCGGGGGCCCGGCACGGGTCGGCCGGGGACGAAGGAGGCGAGGACCACGAGCAGCACGCAGATGATCGCGCCGAAGCCGAAGCCCCACCGGATGCCGCCGCTCAACGCCGAGACGGCGTCACTCCCGGCGGCGGACAGCGACGCGGCCCGGGTCGACAGGATGGTGATGACGACGGCTGTGCCGGTTGCCGCGGCGACCTGCTGCAGTGTGCCGAGGACCGCACTGCCGTGCGCGTAGAGGTGCGGCGGCAGGTCGGAGAGACCGACCGTGAACAGTGGGGTGAAGAGGAACGCGAGGCCGAGGCTCAGCGCGACGTGAAGGGTGACGACCCACCAGGGCGGTGTCGTCGCGGTGATCTGCGACAGACCCCCCATCACGGCGAGGAGCACGACGGCCCCGGGCACCACGAGCGGGCGCGCACCGTAACGGTCGAAGAGCGAGCCGACCGTCGGACCGAGCAGACCCATGGCCAGCCCACCCGGCATCATCATCAGCCCGGTGGTGAGGACGCTGTAGCCGTGGACGTTCTGGAGGTAGAGCGGGAGCGTGATCATCGCGCCCATCATCGCCATGAAGGCGACGCACATGACGCTCAGCGAGACGACGAAGGTGCGGTGCCGCAGGGTGCGCAGGTCGAGCAGTGGTATGCCGCCGTGCTGCAGCTGGATCTGCCGCAGCGCGAAGAGGGCGATGAGGACGGCACCGCTGCCGATGGCCACCCCCGGCGGGACGATGCCGGCGTCGCCGCCGCTCGCCCCGATCTGGCTGAGGCCGTAGACGAACGCGCCGAAACCGAGCGCAGAGAGGACGATCGAGCCGACGTCGATACCGCCGGGCCGGGGCACGCCGACGTTGACGAGCTGCTTGAGGCCGATGGCGAGCATCCCCAGGGCGATCGGCAGCGTCACCGCGAAGATCAACCGCCAAGAGCCGAGCTGGAGGATCAGCCCCGACACGGCCGGGCCGAGCGCAGGGGCGACGGCCATCGCCAGCGTGACGTTGCCCATCACCTTGCCCCGGTGCTCCACCGCGACGGTCGTCATGAGCAACGGCATCATCACGGCGGTGCCGCTGGCCTGGATGACACGCGCCACCAGGAGGACCGGGAAGCTCCAGGCCGCCGTCGCGAGCGTCGTGCCCGCGAGGAAGAGCCCCATCGCCGCGGCGAAGGCCGCCCGCGTCGTGACCCGCTGGAG
>NZ_JANXRJ010000101.1 GCF_025353065.1 Lapillicoccus sp. | reverse complement strand
TAAAACCGCGTCAGCTGGCGGCGCGGTGGTCCTGCTCACGCGGCTCGTGCTGCTCGCGCTCGTCCAGGTCGTCGCGCTCGTCCAGACCGTCCAGGTCGTCCAGGTCGTCCAGGTCGTCCAGCTTGTCCACCTCGGCGGGCGCTGCTGGACGCGCCTCACCGAACTCCGCGGCATCCAGCGCGTCTTCGAGCTCCTTGGCCGCAGTGCCGGACTTGGCGGCCTCCTGCAGCTCTCGGGCCTTGATCTTCGCGGCGCTGAGGATGCGGACCTTGGCCGAGGTGGCGTACTCGTCGACATACTCCTGGCCCGACAGCAGCATCAGCTCGTACATGATCTCGTCGGTGATCGACCGCAGCACGAAGCGGTCGTTCTCCATGCCCTCGTAGCGAGAGAAGTCGAGCGGCTTGCCGATGCGCATCCCGATCCGCATGATCTTCGGGACCTTCTTGCCCGTCGGCTGGGCCTTGTCGGTGCCGACCATCGCCACGGGGAGCACCGGGACGCCGGCCTCGAGGGCCATCCGCGCGATCCCGGTGCGGCCGCGGTAGAGCCGGCCGTCGGGCGAGCGGGTGCCCTCGGGATAGATGCCGAGGAAGTCGCCGCGGCGGAGCACCTTGAGCCCGGACTGGAGGGCGGCCTCGCCGGCCTTGCCGCCCGACCGGTCGACGGGGAGCTGCCCGATGGCCCGCAGGAAGGTGGCCGTGAGCCACCCCTTGATCCCGCCGCCGGTGAAGTAGTCGGACTTGGCGAGGAAGGTCATCCGCCGCGGCACCATCAGCGGCAGGAAGACCGAGTCGGAGAAGGAGAGGTGGTTGCTCGCGAACATCGCGGCCCCCTCCTCGGGGATGTTCTCCTCACCCTCGACCCACGGGCGGAACAGCAGCTTCAGAATGGGCCCGAGGACGACGGTCTTGAGCACCCAATAGAACAATCTGTGCACCTTTGCCGGTCCGATGTGATCTGACGCACTCTACGGCACTATCGGCCTCACGGGACGGCGTGCAACCATGTGCGCACGCGACTGGCGGCGCGCCCCGAGACCCCCCTCGTCACCCCATCCCCCGCCCACCACGATGAGCCGGAGAGACCCTGTGACCGTGCTGTCCGTGCTACCAGGAGCCGAGCCCTACGCCCACGACGGGAACGACATCGGCGTCCTCGTCTGTCACGGCTACACCGGGTCGCCGCAGAGCATGCGCCCCTGGGCGGAGCACCTCGCCGACACCGGTTACACCGTGCGGCTGCCGCGACTACCCGGCCACGGCACGACGTGGCAGGACCTGGGTCGCACCCGTTGGCAGGACTGGTATGCCGCGGTCGACTCCGAGTTCCGCGAGCTGCACGCGCGCTCCCGTCACGTCTTCGTCGTGGGGCTCTCGATGGGTGGTCTCCTGGCGACCAAGCTCGCCCTCGAGCACGGCCCCCGCGTGACCGGCATGGTCCTGGTCAACCCGATCTACAAGCACGACAACAAGGCGCTCGTGGCCCTCCCCGTGCTGCGGCGCATCGTGCCGTCCCTCGCCGGCGTCGGGAACGACATCAAGAAGCAGGGGGGCGTCAAGGAGCTCGCCTACGACCGCAACCCCCTCCAGTCGATGTACTCCCAGACGCTGCTGTGGGCCGAGGTCTCGCGTGATCTCCCGGAGATCACCCAGCCGGTGCTGCTGATGCACTCGCGGGAGGACCATGTGGTCCCGCCGCTCAGCTCGGCCTGGTTCCTGTCGCGGATCTCCAGCACCGACATCACCGAGATCTGGCTCGAGAACTCGTATCACGTGGCTACCCTCGACAATGACGCTCCGCTGATCCACGATGAGTCGGTGCGGTTCATCGAGCGACTCAGCAACTGAGGAGGGGCCGTGCCGGACAAGGACGTAGACGAGCAGTTCGCCGCTATCATGGCCCACTGGGACGACGTCGCACTGGGGCTCGATCCCTTCGGCGACTCGCTCGCGGACGACGACAAGCCGGGCGCTGCCCGTAACGGAAAAGACGGGACGGGCGGGCCCGACGTCGGGGCCGCGACCCCGTCAGGAGCCGACGACAGCGGTCCCCGGAGCTCGCCGGTGGCCGAGGTGACCCCTCCCAGCGACTCCTCGACCACCACCACGCCGCCGGCCGCTCGCCCGGCTCCGGCCTCCGACACGTCGCCGTCGGCGGACCGGAAGCCGCCTCGTCCGGCGGCCGCTCCCCAACCCCTCCCCGAGGACGACACACCCCCGCTGATCGGAGCCGGCTGGCGCCAGCACGACCCCCCGGACGTCGAGGAGCACTTCGTTCCGCCGCCACCGGCTCCGCTGCCGTCGGCCGACGACAAGCACTTCTGGCTGATGATGGTCGGGCTCATCGGCGGTCCGCTGCTGTTCCTCTACCTCATCCTCTTCGCTCGCGACGGCAACGGCTGGTGGATGATGTTCTCGCTGGGGATGGCCATCGCCGGCTTCGTGCTGCTCGTGCTGCGCCAGCCCGCTGAGCGCGACGAGAACGACGACGGCGTCCGGCTCTGAGCCGCTCGGCGAGCTGAGGCGGTTCAGGCCTCCGTCGCAGGTTCAGTCCTCGGGTGCTGGGGACCGGGCGACGCAGACGACTCCCAAGTTGCCGTCCTGGTCGGCGATGACAGTGAGCGACGGCGCGTCGCTGTCATCGACGACGGTCCCACCCGCGGCGACGGCGGCAGCGATCCGTTGCTGCCCCACCTCGGGCGCCACATAGACCTCGACGTGAAACCGCTGGCGCGGGGTCCCGGGCTCGTCGGCGTCGCCGAACCACAGGTTCGGGATCCGTCCCGTCGCGTCCCGGACCTCGTCGCTGGGCGATCCGCGGCCCTGGGCCTCGGCACTGCCGGTCAGCAGGGCAGCCCATACCGGGGCGATGGTCGCAGAGCGCGCCGTGTCGAGGCCGAGCTCCATGACGCTGACCGAGGCCGGGTCGGCGTCGAGCCCGTGGTCGGCCGCGATCGCGATGATCCGGCGGGCGAGGTCGACGTCCTGCTGGGTCACCCACTCGACGACGAGCTCGGTGCCCTCGTCGTCGCGGTAGATCGCATCGCCGCTACCAGCTTGAGGTCGACGTACCCCGTGCCGACCGACACGCTCGGGTGGTGTCCGACCGCGTCGCCCGCCTCGCCCACCGCGGCGACGAACCGGACGCCGGTGCCGAAGTCGTCGACGAGGTAGCGGGCATGCAGTCCCTGGGCCAGCTTGCGCCAGTCGGTCAGCCTGGCCTCGGCGATCTTCTGGCCCGTCAGCATGTCCATGTTGGCGGACCCTATCCGGTCTCAGGCCGGCTCGACCGTCTTCACCATGACGCAGTTCTTCAGTCCCTTGGGCCGGTCGTAGCTGAAGCCGAGCCGCTCGTAGAGTCGGCGGTTGCCGTTGTAGAGGAACGACGACGACATCTTCTTGGTCTGGTCGGTCAGGTCGTGGGGATAGCTCTCCACCCGCCCGCCGCCGGCCTGCGCGATCAGGTCCAACGCACCGGTGATCGCCAGCTCCGACACGCCCTGTCGCCGGTGGCGCTTGTCGATGAAGACGCAGGTGATCCGGAAGTCGGGGTCCGTGGTCTTGGTGGCGTCGTACTCCTTGCGGTGGTGGAGCGTGGGCAGCTCGACCGGGGTGCCGTACTCCGCCCAGGCGATGGCCTCGTCGCCGTCCATCACCAGTGCGGCGTGGGCCTTGCCCTGCTCGACATAGGCCTTCTTCAGCGCCCGGTTGGCCTCGGCGCCCTGACCGCGCTCGGGCCCGTCGGGATGGAACCAGATGCACCAGCAGCCGCCGAAGATGCCGTTGTGCCGCTGCACCAGCGCGTCGAAGGCCGACCAGGTCTCGGGGCTGAGGGGCGCGATGGTGTAGGACGACTCGGTAGCCATGCCGGACCCTATCCCGGTGGGGCCCGCTTGTGGGCTCGCACGGACAACCGGCCGGCCGCGGGTGCCGCCGACGTCAGAGCGGGATGATCTCGATCTCCACCCACACCGGCCGGTGGTCGCTCGCGGCGCGGACGTCGGCCTCGTCGAGATCCACGGGCCGGCCTGGGCGCACGACCACGTCTGGAGCGGCGAAGACGACATCGAGGGCCTTGTCGGGATTCGACACAGGGAAGGTCAGGGCGCCGTCGGTCACGAGCCGATGCCCCTGTGCCAGTAGCGCGAACGCCCGTCCGGTGTCCCCCTCGTTGAGGTCGCCGGAGATCAGCGAGCGGCCGCGTCCGGCGCGCTCGTCGAGCTCGGCCAGCAGCTGCCGCGTATGCCGGACCCGCTGGTCCGGGTCGAGGCTGAGGTGGACGCTGGTCACCGTGAACGGCTGGTACCCCGGAGGCTCGACCGTCACCACGGCATACCCGCGTCGGCGGACCCCCGGTCGCACCGGCAGCCGGTGGGTCTCGACGGTCGGCTCCCCGACGCGGCGACTGGTGAAGATCGTCGTGCCGCCACTGCCCCGGTGGTGGCCCGACCAGGACATGCCGCACTCTCCGGCGAACGCGGACACCCGCCACGTCGCGAGGAGCCGGCGCGGCACCTCCTGGAGGCAGAGGACGTCGGGGTCGATCGACCGGATCACCCGGGCCGCAGCACGGCGATCGTCGAGGAAGTCCCGCAGGTTGTAAGTGGCCAGGCGGACCGTCGCGCGGGAGGCGCCGGGACGGGACGTCGTCAGGACGGCTCCCCGGAACGCTCGAGCCGGGCCAGGTCGGCGGCGCCGATCAGGCCGGCCTCGTTGCCGAGCTGGGCGGCGACGATCCGCGCCTCCGGCCGGTAGCCGCGCCCGGTCAGCTGTCGACGGAACGACTCCCGCGCGGGGTCGAGCAGCAGCCGTCCGGCCGCGCTGACGCCGCCGCCGACCACGAAGGTCCCCGGGTCGAAGGCCGCAGCGAGGTTGGCGATGCCGACCCCGAGCCAGTTGCCGAGCTCGGCCAGCAGCTCGATGCTCGTCTGGTCACCCGCCTGGGCGGCAGCGGTGATGAGGGGGCCGGTCAGGTCGGCCGGGTCTCCGCCGACGGACGCGAGGAGGTTCGCCGCGACGGGGGAGTTGGCGGCGATGATCCCGCGCGCCTCGCGCACGAGGGCGTTGCCGCTGGCGTACTGCTCCCAGCACCCCCGGTTGCCGCACTCGCAGCGCAGCCCGTTGGGGACGACCTGCATGTGGCCGAACTCCCCCGCGATGCCGTAGCGCCCCCGCTGCAGCCGACCGTCGGTGACGATGCCGCCGCCGATGCCGGTCCCGAGGTTGACGATCATGACGTGCGACTCCCCTTGTGCCGCACCGAATTTCCATTCCGCCCAGGCCGCGGCGTTGGCGTCGTTGTCGACGGTGATGGGCACCCTGATGCGGCGCTGGAGGTTCTCCTGGAGCGGCTCGTCGCGCCACGAGAGGTGAGGGGCGAAGACGACGGTCCTGCGGTCTGCCGCCACGAAGCCTGCTGCCCCGATGCCGACCGCCTCGACGCGCTCGCGACCGACCGCGGCGAAGAGCTCGTCGACGACCTCGACGATGGTGTTCTCCACGACGTCGGGGGACTTCGAGCGGTGCGGGGTGTCACGTCTGGCCCGCACGAGGACCTGCCCGCCGACGTCGATGACCCCACCGGCGACCTTGGTGCCGCCGATGTCGATCCCGATCGCGAGGTCGGCGCTCACAGGTGGGTCTCCTCGTCGGTCGGGTCGTCGGTCGGGTCGTCGTCGTGCACGTCGATGTCCTCGACGGTCGAGCGATGTCGTTCGGCGCCGGGCTGCCCCGTCTCCGCCCACCGGGTGGCCGCCACCTCGCGCAGGGTCTGGGTGAGGGCCGCGGCGAGGTCGGCGAGCCGGTCGACGGTCTCCGGGCGCACGGACCGGACGGCGGAGATCAGCTGGCAGACAGGGCACAGGTGGCAGACGCTCGGCGCCGGATCGGCTTTGGCCTCGGGGGTTTCCGAGCCGACCTCCTGGCCGCACGACCCGCAGACCTCGGTATGCCGGGTCGTCGGATGAGGCTCCTCGGTCGGCAGTGGCGGCTGTGGCGATGGCGGCCGGGCTGGTGCGGACTCACCCCCGAAGAGGGCGTCGAGCAGGCGGGCCGTCTCCTCGGCGACCGACCCGACGGACCCCACCGATCCTGTCGGCGGCGACTCCTCAACCACGCGCGCTCCCCTCGCCGGCCGCCGTGGGGCGTCCTTCGTCGTCGGTCCCGGCCGCGGGTACCAAGCGGCCCGGCGGCCATACGCTCGCGTCGGGGGTGAACCTCACCCTGAGGGTCCCGTCCCGGACGGCTGCACTGCGCACGGTGCATCGTTTCAGCACCGCGGGCAGCGTCAGCACCCGGCGGTGGTCCCCGACGACGACGAGCAGCTCCTCGTCGCGCCGCTTGAGGTCGACCTGGGCCGCGTCGACGAGGGGAAGCGGGAGCGAGAGCACGTAGTCGTCGCCCACCCGACGCACCGCCAGGCCGCGTTTCTGCACCGGCGAGACCAGGGTCGCAGGGTCGTCGCCGACGCGGTCTGCCGCGAGCGCAGCGAGGGCGTCGACGCCGATCGGCTCGTGGGCGAGGTAGGGCGAGGTGGCAACGGGGACCCCGGCGAAGGACTCGAGCACCTCGGCCAGACCCTCCTGCTGCGCCGCGTTCCAGGCGGCCCGCCAGGGGTCGGGCCTGGCCCGGCCACCGCGTGCCTGCGCATCGGCCCGTGCGTCGGGGAAGACCCGGTTGACGATGACCTGGTCGACGACGAAACCGTAGAGGCTGAGTGAGGTCCAGGTCCGCCGCGACTCAGCGATGACCACCCGCTCGGGGGTGAGCACGAGCCGGACAGAGGCCTGCTCGCTCGTCAGGAGCCGCTGGACGTCGCGCATCTGGGTGGCCCACCCGCGGACCGTCGCGGCGACCTCGACCCCGGGCAGCGGCATACCGGTCGCGGCTGCAGCTGCCGGTCGGAGGCTGCGCAGGAGCCCGCGCTGGACGGGCAGCAACCGCTCGAGGTGCCACGCGAGCGCCTCCGGCAGCGCGAGGAGGCGCAGCGTCTCGGCGGTGGGGGCGCAGTCGACGACGATGAGGTCCCAGCGGCCGGACTCGGCGCGTGCGCGGAGCTCGAGCAGGGCGGCGATCTCCTCGGCGCCCGGCAGCGAGGTGAGCTCCTCGGCGACGACGGGGTCGACGCCGACCGTCGCGAGCAGCTCCAGGAGATAGTCCTGGACTACCCGCCACGAGCGGTCGACGCGGTGGGGGGTGCTGACCTGCAGGGCGTGCAGTCCGGGCTCGACCTCGATGACCGCGCCGCCGGACTCCGCGGTCGTCGTGAGATCCCGACCCAGCGCGTCACCGAGCGAGTGCGCCGCATCGGTCGACATGACCAGCGTCGCCAGACCCGAGCGGGCAGCGCGCACAGCGGTGGCCGCCGCGGTGGTCGTCTTGCCGACCCCGCCCTTGCCGGTGAACAGGACGATGCGCACCGCGGTGGTCAGCCCTCGACCCGCCTCTTCAGCTCCTTGAGCGCGGCATCCACGATGACCTTCTCGGCCTTGCGCTTCAGCATCCCCAGCATGGGCATGTTGAGGTCGACCGCGAGCCGGTAGGTGACGGTCGTCCCGGTGCCCGACGCGGCCAACGTGTAGGAGCCGTTCATCGTCTTGAGGACCGTCGCCTTGACCAGGCTCCAGGACACGACGCCGGTGCCGTCCTCGTCGACCTCCCACTCGTAGTCCAGGACGTAGGTGTCCTTGATGACCCCCGCGTCGAGGACGAACTCGACCTGGTCGGCCCAGCCGTCGCCCTCCTCGGAGAGCACGGACACCTTCTTCACGTCCGTGGCCCACTTGGGGTATGCCGGGAAGTCCGCGATGACGTCGAGGACGTGTCCCGGCGCGGCCGCGATGAGGATCGAGGACTCGGTGCGGTCGGCCATGCGCGGAAGGCTACCTCTCGCGCGGCGGCAGGAGAGGGCGGACCACCCACGACGCTCGGGGCCGCCTGAGCGCTACTGACCGGTAGTATCGGCGGACCTGCCGCACCCCGAGGAGCCCACCCCGTGCTGGACAACGTCGTCGCACCACTGATCGAGCCGACCATCGAGGGCAACCTCGCCCAGACGGTCGTGCGCAACGCCACCGAGACCCCCGACAGCATCGTCTTCTCCAAGCGCGCCGGCACCGGCTGGACCGACGTCACGGCGGCCGAGTTCCGGCGCGACGTGGACGCCCTCGCCAAAGGGTTCATCGCCGCCGGCCTCGAGCCGGGCGAGCGGGTCGCGCTGATGTCCCGCACCCGCTACGAGTGGACGCTCGTGGACTACGCCGTGTGGACCGCCGGCGCCGTGACCGTCCCGGTCTACGAGACCTCCTCCCCCGACCAGGTCGCCTGGATCCTCGAGGACTCCGGCGCCAAGGCGATCGTCGTCGAGACGCCGGCCCACGCGGCTGCGGTCAGCCAGGTCCACGACCAGGTCGCCGGCCTCAAGGACGTCTGGCAGATCGACGCGGGTGCGCTCGCGGAGCTCGCCGAGACCGGCGCCGACATCAGCGACGGTGAGCTCGAGACCCGTCGCGCGAGCACCAACCGTCAGTCGATAGCCACGATCATCTACACCTCGGGCACGACCGGCCGACCCAAGGGCTGCGAGCTGACCCACGGCAACTTCAAGGACCTCGCCGAGAACGCCTACAGCAAGCTCGCCGACATCGTGCAGGCCGACGGTGCCTCCACCCTGCTCTTCCTGCCGCTCGCCCACGTCTTCGCGAGGTTCGTCCAGGTGCTGTGCGTGGAGGCGAATGCCCGGATGGGCCACTCCGCCGACATCAAGACCCTGCTGGACGACCTCGCGTCGTTCCGACCCACGTTCATCCTCGCCGTCCCGCGTGTCTTCGAGAAGGTCTACAACAGCGCCGAGCAGCAGGCCACCGGCGACGGCAGGGGCCGGATCTTCGGCGTCGCCGCCAAGGTCGCCATCGAGTGGAGCCAGGCCCTCGACACGGGGTCGGTGCCACTCCCGCTCCGGCTCCAGCACGCGGTCTTCGACAAGCTCGTCTACACGAAGATCCGGGCGGCGCTGGGGGGCAAGGTGCAGTATGCCGTGTCCGGTGGCGCCCCCCTCGGCACCCGGCTCGGGCACTTCTTCCGCGGTGTCGGGGTCATCGTCCTCGAGGGCTACGGCCTGACGGAGACCACGGCCCCCGCGACCTTCAACACCCCGCTCAAGGTCAAGATCGGCACGGTGGGCCCGCCCCTGCCCGGCGTCGGCATCCGGATCGCCGAGGACGGCGAGATCCTGGTCAAGGGCGTCAACGTCTTCGTGGGCTACCACAACAACGACGCGGCCACCGCCGAGGCGATCCGCGACGGATGGTTCCACACCGGCGACATCGGCGAGCTCGACGAGGACGGCTTCCTGCGGATCACCGGCCGCAAGAAGGAGATCCTCGTGACCGCGGGCGGCAAGAACGTCGCCCCCGCCGTCCTCGAGGACCGGCTCCGCGCCAATCCGCTCGTCGCGGAGTGCATCGTCGTCGGTGACCAGAAGCCCTTCATCGCCGCACTGATCACCCTCGACGACGAGATGCTCCCGACCTGGGCCAAGAACAACGGCCTGCCCGGGCTGACCATGGACCAGGCCCGGACCGACCCCGCCGTCATCGCCGAGGTCGACAAGGCGGTCGCCGACGCCAACTCGATCGTGAGCAAGGCCGAGTCCATCCGGAAGTACGTCATCCTGGCCACGGGATTCACCGAGGCGAACGGCTACCTCACCCCGTCGCTGAAGCTCAAGCGCAACGTCGTGATGCGCGACTTCGCCGACGAGATCGAGGAGCTCTACTCCTCGCCGAAGGCCGACTGAGGGTGTCACTCGACCCGGGCCGGCATCACGGCCCGATTCGAAGGGCCGTGGGTGGGTGGCTGGCTCTGTGGCGCAACGACCGGATCGAGATCCGCTCGTCGTTCTCCCCAGACGTGGCGTTGGCACTGCTGCACGACAGGACCATCAGCTCGTGGGGGCTTGTGACCGGGCGCGCAGGCCGCCCGAGGAGGGATCCGATGGTCGTCGGTTCTGTCACCGCGGAGCGCGTCCGACTGATCTGGATCAGGCCCAACGTGCGGAACTCGTTCACACGCCAGTTCCGAGGGCGCATCGTCGCCACGGCTGACGGCTGCGCCGTGGTCGGAGAGCTCGGGTGGCCTCGGGCCACCCGACTCGGCGTGCACGGGGGAGTCAGGTGGGCCGACTTCGAGTCAGGTGGGTCCCGCGGCCCTCGGCCAGCCGAAGAATCACCTCTGGGGGTACTCCAGAGGTGATTCTTTGGCTGGTCAGCTCAACTGCAGGTCAGTCCTCGACGTCCTCGACCCAGTCGAGGGTCTTGGTGACCGCCTTCTTCCACATCGCGTAGGCCTTCGCGCGGGTGGCCGCATCCATCGACGGCTCCCATCGCTTGTCCTCGGCCCAGTTCGTGCGGATCTCGTCCTCGGACGCCCAGAAGCCGACCGCCAGGCCCGCGGCATACGCGGCTCCGAGGGCGGTGGTCTCGGCGACGACGGGGCGGATCACCGGCACGCCGAGGATGTCGGCCTGGAACTGCATGAGGGTCTCGTTGACCACCATGCCGCCGTCGACCTTGAGCGTGGTGAGGTCGACGCCCGAGTCGGCGTTCATCGCGTCGATGACCTCGCGGGTCTGGTACGCCGTCGCCTCGAGGACCGCGCGGGCGAGGTGGCCCTTGTTGACGAAGCGGGTCAGTCCGACGATCGCGCCGCGTGCGTCGGAGCGCCAGTGGGGGGCGAAGAGGCCGGAGAAGGCGGGCACGAAGTAGCAGCCGCCGTTGTCCGCGACCGACCGCGCCAGGGTCTCGATCTCGCCGGCGGAGGCGATCAGCCCGAGGTTGTCGCGCACCCACTGCACGAGCGAGCCGGAGACGGCGATCGAGCCCTCGAGGGCGTAGACCGTGGGCTGGTCCCCGATCTTGTAGCAGACCGTGGTGAGCAGCCCGTTCTTCGACGGGACCTTCTCCGTGCCGGTGTTGAGGAGCACGAAGTTGCCTGTGCCATAGGTGTTCTTGGCTTCACCCGGCGACAGGCACGCCTGTCCGAAGGTCGCCGCCTGCTGGTCTCCGAGGATGCCGGCGATCGGCACCCCGGCGAGCACGCCGCGCGGCCGGACCTCGGCATACACCTCGGAGGAGGACCTGATCTCCGGCAGCATCGACATCGGGATACCCATGTCGCGCGCGATGCTCTCGTCCCAGGTCAGGGTATCGAGGTCCATCATCAGGGTGCGCGAGGCGTTCGTCGGGTCGGTGACGTGGATGCCGCCCTCGACGCCGCCGGTCATGTGCCAGACGACCCAGGTGTCCATCGTGCCGAAGGCGAGGTCGCCGGCCTCGGCCCGTTCGCGCGCGCCGTCGACGTGGTCGAGGATCCATCGCACCTTGGGGCCCGAGAAGTAGGTGGCGAGCGGCAACCCCACCGTGTCCTTGTAGCGGTCCGCTCCCCCGCCCAGCGCGCCGAGCTGGTGGCAGATCGCATCGGTGCGGGTGTCCTGCCAGACGATGGCGTTGTAGACCGGCTCACCGGTCGTCCGGTCCCAGACCATGGCGGTCTCACGCTGGTTGGTCAGGCCCACTGCGGCGATGTCGCTGGCGCTGAGGTCGGCCTGCGCGAGCGCGCCCGCCGTCACCGACCGCACGTTGTCCCAGATCTCGATCGGGTCGTGCTCGACCCATCCCGCCCGGGGGAAGATCTGCTCGTGCTCCTCCTGGTCGAGCGCGACGACCCGGCCATCGTGGTCGAAGAGCATGCACCGGGTGGACGTCGTCCCCTGGTCGATCGCGGCCACGAACTTCTCCCTCATGGCCGCAACCCTGTCACCTGACGGGTGCCGTCGTGAAGCGCCGGGCCGGGCATGTCGGCACCGGCTCCGGTCGGCACCACCGGTGTCCCTATCGTTGCGACGATCACCTGAGAGGCGCTCAGAACGGGACCCCGCAGTGCAGGATGACGTTGGCGTAGGGCGTCGACTCCCCGGTGCGCACCACGAGCTGCGTCTGCGGCAGGCGCGATTTCAGAGCCTCGTGGGAGATGAGGCTGAGCGTGTCGAGGCGTGCGGCGATCCATCCGTGCGACGGGTGCGACCGGCTCTCGAGCGCCGCCTCCGCCCGCTCGACGACGACGACGTCGAGGATGGCGTCGAGGACCTGTTCGAACCGCGGTATGCCGGCCACGAGAGCCAGGTCGACGATGCGGCAGCCTCGCACGCCGTAGGGAAGCGGTAGCCCCGCGTCGGCGATGACGATCTGGTGGGTGTGACCGAGGCGGGCCAGCCCACCAGCCAGACGGGCGTTGAGTATGCCGTGACGCAGCATCGGGGACTCCTGGTGAGGCTCTGTGTGCCGGGGGTGGCCGGGTCAACCCTTGAATGATGCCGCTCTCTCTCGCAACACGACTGATGATCGGCGTCGCCGCCCGGAGACCTGCGCCGGGGGTGCCTCCGTCTCGGAGGACCGCCCGGTCTGTAAGGAGGACGGGGCAAGAGGTCGCGGCTGCGGTCACCTGCGACTCGAGACGGGGGATGCGAACGATGGCGCCAAGGCGTTCTGCGCGAGGTGCGGATACCTCACCGAGAGTTCGCGCTTCACCCGTTCGGGCGCTCACGTGGTCAGCCCGGTCCGCCACTCGGCGACGATCTCGGCGAGGTGCGGCGGATGGACCGGCTCCGCCAGGTCCGGTATGCCGCGCAGCGGCACCCATGCGACGGTCACCGTCGAGTCCCGCTCGACGTCGTCCACGCCGACGAACATCGGGTCGAAACGCGGGGTGACGACGACGTAGTACTCCTGGTCCTGGACGATCGACGTGCCGTCGAAGGAGAACTCGACCTGTTCCGGGCGGAAGGGACCGACGACGTCGGCCGGCACGACGGCATACCCGATCTCCTCCATGGCTTCGCGGACGATCGCTGCCATGGCGTCCTCGCCCTCGTCGATGCCGCCGCCCACGGTGAACCAGTAGTGGTTCTGCGGGCGCCGGGGGTCGAAGCCCTGGACGAGCAGTACGTGGGTGCCGGCCTCGTCGACGAGCAGCAGGCGGGCGGCGCGTCGACGCCAGACCGGTGCGACATCCGTCATCGAGCCAGTGTGCGCAGCTCGGCGAGCCAACCGGCGGTGAAGTCGTCCTCGCTGACGCCCAGTACTGCCGGGAAGGCTCGCCAGGCGACCACGGAGGGCTCCATGGACACACTGAGGTTGATCGGGGGGTCGAGCGCGACGGCTCGGTAGAAGGCGACCAGCCGGGCCTGTCCGTAGCGATCGGAGATCCGGCTCACGGCGAGCCATGCCGCGTTGTAGCTCGGCTCGATCACGTTGTGCGACGGATCGAAGGCGTCGTCCGAGGGCAGGCCCGTCGGTCCGGTGCCGGCCCTGACCTTCGTCAGCAGGTCGGCGGCGACGCTGCGGGGGTCGAGCCGGAGGCCGGAGAAGCCGACGTAGTCGGCGAAGCCCTCGGACAGCCACAGCGGCACCATGCGCAACGTCGTGGCCCGGACGGTGACGTGGGTCAGCTCGTGCGTGATGATGACCCGTCGACCCTGCGCGTTGAGCCGGACGAAGGCGTCGGGGTTGATGAAGATCCGGTCGCTCGTCGCCGTTCCCTGGGCGTCCCGGGGACCGTCGGTGATCGCCGCGACCTGGTCCAGGCCCGAGGCGTCGTGACGCTGCAGGGCGGTGACGAGCTCCTTCGAGGTGGCGGGCGCGATGATGACACCGGGCCGGGCGGTCCCCCAGACGCCGGTGATCGTCGCGTGGGCGGCGTCGCCGAGGGCGAGGTAGTCCCGCAGCCGAGCGATTGGGGCGCTCCCGATGACGAGCGTCGTCGGCGAGCTGAGCACGGTCATCGGGCTGAGGTCCCACGGCTGCGGCTCGGTCGTCCCGTCGACGTCGTCGACGAAGCCCCAGCCGGTGGGTGCGCGGGACACGTGCGCGACGGTGTAGGAAGCGACGAACTGGCGCGGCGCGCGGTCGAACCCCCGCAACGAGTAGGTGAGGTGGACGGTCGCGACCCAGGCGTCCGGGCCGAGGGCGCGCTGTCGGGCGGCATCGAGGGGCGGCCCGACCTCGACCGCCGTCTGGCCGTAGCCCGCGATCGGCAGCTGGGTCATCCGGTCGAAGACCTCGGCCTGCCGCGCCGCGAAGGGGACGGTCAGGTCGCCGACGGTCGTGAGCCAGGCTCCCCTGTCCCTCGCTGCCAGAGCAGCGGCCCGTCGGGCGACGAGGTCGACGACGGTCTGACGCCGTGTCTGGTCCAGGTCGACGGCGGGCGTCCGGAAGGGCGCCATGGCGGCTTGGCCGGTCGACACCGCGGAGGCAGCGGCGGAAGGCGGCCCGGCGGGCGGGCCAGCGGAGCAACCTGTCAGAGCGAGCGCCACGAGAAGCAGCCCAGCGAGGGCTCTGGAGGACGGCCGTGGAACCACCCGGCCCCCGAGCGCGACACGGGCGGTGGTGTGCACACCTCGCACCGCGGTCCGTTGTCCGTCCCTCACCTCGTCATCGTAGAGGTCGGTTCAGTTCACCCGACCGCTCTGGTTTCACCCCACCGCTCTGGCGCCGTCGGTGGACTCTCGCTGCGCCACGAGGCCGGCAGCGTGCTGCGGGTCGACGAGCCCGGCGCGGACGAAGAACCCGACCGCGCGTCGCTCGGGGGCGTCGAGTGGCATCTCCTCGTCGTCGTAGGCGGCATACGTATCGCGATCGTCCGGCTCTTCGTGCCCGTGACCGTCGGGCGGTCGGCGCCCGAGGCTCATCAGGGGTCGTGACGTGGTCTGGCCGAGCGCGGTGACGATGCAGTCGTCGCACCGCACGTGGCGCACGGGGCAGGTCTGGCAGTCGATGACCATGGGGGTCTCGGTGCGCATGACGCCTCCTTCAGGGTCGGACCGTCCGGCGGACGGGGTGGGTGAGGACCTGTCGACGACGTTACGAGGGACCACTGACAAGGGGTGCGATCAAGAGAGCGGAGGACGCGCCGGGGCGTCAGGCCGAGACCCCTCGACGGGATCTGCGCGGACGGCCGAGCACGACCGGGAAGGCCCCGACCACCACCACTGACACCAGTGCGGCGGCCGTCGTGACGAGGGGCAGCGCGCCGGCGCCGAGCCGGGTGAGCAGCAGCCCGCCGACCCACGCACCGCCGCTGATCCCGATCTGGAACGCCACGACGTAGGCCGCCGAGGCCCGCAGCGCATCGGCTCCCGCGACCCTCAGCACGCCGGCCTGCAGCACCACGGGCACGGCGGTGAAGGCCGCTCCCCACACGACGATGCCGACGGTCAGGGCCACGGCTCCGGTCGACAGCCGGACGGCCACCGTGCCGGCCGCGACCAGCCCGAGGGACGCCAGCGCGACGGACACCGGTCGCGCGTCGAGGTATCGGCCGGCGAGGGCGACCCCGCCCATCCCCGCGAGACCGTAGGCGGCCAGCAGGACCACCCATCCGGGGCCGACGACGCCCAGGTCGGCCGCCAGGACGGCGAGATAGGTGAAGGCCACGTAGTGACCGCCGGTGAGGACCACCGTCAGCGCGCAGAGCGCCACCACCCGACGGGCGCCATTCGCTGGTCGCGCGCCCGGTGGCGTGCTCACAGGCAGCGTCCCTGCGGCAGAGGGCAATTCGCCCGACTGCCGTATGACTGACGGCCCGACCGACGGCACGAGGCGGTGCACGAGCACCGCGGCGACCAGGGCCACGAATCCCACGAGCAGTGCTCCGACGCGCCACCCGAGGCCCACCGACAGCAGCGTCGCGAGCGGGGTGCCGAGCACCAGCCCGGCGGACGAGCCGAGGAAGACGATGCCCACGGCATACCCCTGCCTGCCCGGTGGCACCAGTCGCGCCGCCAGCACGGGCACGCCCGCCCACAGCACACCGTGCCCGATCGCCGCGACACCACGCACCACCAGCGCCGCCCCGTATGCCGGTGAGGCCGCGAGCGCCGCCTGCGACACCGTGAGCAGCAGGAGGCACCCCACGATCACCGCGCGCATGTCGCGGTGCCGGGTCAGGGCGGCGACGGGGAGCGCCGTCACGCCGGCCACCACGGCATACACCGTGAGGAGCTGTCCGGCCTGCGTGTCCGTGACGCGCAGGTCGTCCGCGAGCTGGGTCAATGCACCGACGGGGTACATCTCCGCGGTGAGGAAGGCGAAGAGGGCGATGGCGAGGGCGGCGAGGGCCTGTGTCGGAGTCCCGCTCACCGTTGGCGTCTCCTTCACAGCCGGTGGGCGGCGAGGAAGACCCCGATGCGGCCGATCCAGTCGACGGTCTGGGCCGCGTCGAAGATGTGGCCGGCGCCGGCCAGCTCGCTGACCTCGGCCCGGGGGATGAGGCGGCCGAGCTCACGGGTGGTGGCGGGCATGACGACGCGGTCCTGCTCGGCGACGAGGACCGCCGTCGGGACCCGGATGTCGCCGAGGCGGGTGGACAGGTCACTGTGCACGGCGAGCTCGACCTGCTCCGCACCGCCCGCCGGATAGCCGGAGCGCGCCTCCTGCGCCGCGGCGGCGACCTGCTCGATGGGCAGCGCCCCCAGCGCGTCGGCGGAGACACAGTGCTCGAGCAGGTGGTGACCGAGGGCGTCCCAGGCCTCGAGCCGGGCGAGCTCCTGCCAGACCCGAGCGAAGATGCGCATCTGCGCGTCGGGCCGGGCGAAGCCGACGGTGAGGTAGAGCCCGGTGACGTGTTCGGGGTGACGGAGGGCCGCAGTCACCGCGACGGCGGTGCCGAGCGAGAGCCCCACGACGGGGAACCGGTCGAAGCCCGCCTCGACGGCGGTCGTGACGAGCTGGTCGGCGAGGACGTCGAGGATGAGGGGCTCGGGCTGTCGGGGCCGCTCCCCTGAACCGGGGTAGTCGCGGCCCACGAGGGTGCGACCGTCCCGTAGCGCATCGACGAGCGGCCGGAAGTTGAGCTCGACACCCCCGCCGGCGCCGTGGGCGAGGACGAGCGGTGGCCCGGTCCCCTCGACGAGCACCCCGTCCGTATGCCGCGGGGTGGCGTGGAAGGTCTCGGTCGCGGGGGTCATCGGCTGGGGAATCATGCCGCGACGGTAGGTCTTGACACCAGTGTCAAGGTCAAGTCCGACGAGCCCGGAGGGGGCGCCTGTGCTGATCGGTGAGCTCGTCGAACGGACGGGGGTCTCGGCCCGCTCGCTGCGGTACTACGAGGAGCAGGGACTGCTGGCGCCCGAGCGGTCCGGCAACGGGTATCGGGTCTTCGACGATGCCGATGTCGTTGTCGCACAACAGATCCGGGGCCTCATCGAGGCGGGCTTCGGCACGGAGATCATCGCCCAGCTGCTTCCCTGCGCGCGGGGGACCGCGCCGGAGATCGAGCTCTGCCCGTCCGTGGTCGCCGCGATGACACGGGTGCTGGCCGAGATCGAGGAGCGGCACCGGGACCTCGGCCGGCGGCGCGACACGGTCCGGGCCCTGCTGACTTCTGACCGCTGACTCCTGACTCCTGACGCCTGACTCCTGACGGCTGACCGCTGACTCCGGACCTTCGGCGGGCGCGCCTGCCGAGCCCTGTCGGTGGCCCCGATTACGGTCGCAGACATGAAGGCAGTTCAGGGCACGCTCGACGATCTGGGCACGGCGCTGGCCGATGTCACGTTCGTCGTCGTCGACCTGGAGACGACCGGCGGGAGTGCCTCGGCCTCGGCCATCACCGAGTTCGGGGCCGTCAAGGTGCGCGGCGGCGTGGTGCTGGGCGAGTTCCAGACGCTGGTCAAGCCGAGCGAGCCGATCCCGGCCTTCATCCAGGTGCTGACCGGGATCACCGACAGGATGGTCGCGCAGGCACCGCGGATCGAGTCGGTCATGCCGGCCTTCCTCGAGTTCGCCCGCGACACGGTCCTGGTGGCTCACAACGCGGGCTTCGACATCTCCTTCCTCAAGGCGGCGGCCGCGGCCACCGGCCACGAGTGGCCGCGCTTCCGGGTCCTCGACACCGTCCACCTCGCCCGTCAGCTGGTCAACCGCGACGAGTGCCGCAACCACAAGCTCTCCTCGCTCGCCGTGCTCTTCAACGCGACGACGACGCCCGACCACCGGGCCCTGCACGACGCCCGGGCCACCGTCGACGTCCTCCACGGGCTGCTCGAACGGGTCGGCAACCTCGGCGTCCACACGCTCGAGGAGCTGTCCAGCTATACCCAGCGGGTCACGCCGGCCCAGCGTCGCAAACGCTTCCTCGCCGACGACCTGCCCGCCGCCCCGGGGGTCTACATCTTCAAGGACGCCACCGGACGCCCGCTCTATGTCGGCACCTCACGCAACATCCGCGTGCGGGCCCGCAACTACTTCACGGCGTCCGAGCAGCGCACCCGGATGGCGGAGATGGTGGGGCTCGCGACGAGCATCCAGCCGATCGTCTGCCAGACCACGCTCGAAGCCCAGGTGCGCGAGCTGCGCCTCATCGCGGCGCACAAGCCGCGTTACAACCGTCGCTCCCGGCATCCTGAGCGGGCGATCTGGGTCAAGCTCACCGTCGAACCCTTCCCGCGGCTCTCGATCGTGCGCCAGGTGCGCGCCGACGGCGCGCGTTATGTCGGGCCCTTCCGGTCGCGCACGTCCGCCGACGCCGCGGTCGCCGCGGTGCACGAGGTCATCCCCCTGCGACAGTGCTCCGGCCGTCTGAGCACCAAGGGCAGCGGGTCGGAGTGCGTGCTGGCGGAGATGGGGCGCTGCGGCGCGCCCTGCTCAGGACGACAGACCGTGGATGAGTATGCCGCGGTGGTCGCCGAGGCCGTCGGCCTCATCAGCGGCGACGCGCGGCCAGCCGCCAACGCCCTGCGCGAGCGGATGGCGACGTTGTCCGGTCAGGAGCGCTTCGAGGACGCCAGCACCATCCGCGACCGCCTGCTCCACCTCGTGCGGGCGATGGCCCGCACCCAGCGCATCGCCCCGCTCGCCGCCAGCCCCGAGCTCGTCGCCGCCCGACGCGTCGACGCGGGCGGGTGGGAGCTGGTCTGCGTACGGCACGGCCGGCTCGCCGGCACGAGCGTCAGCCCTCCCGGTGCCGACCCGCTCCCCTACGTCGCCTCGCTCCGCGCCACCGCGGAGGTGGTCGCCGTTCCCGTCGGTCCGGCGGCCTCAGCGGAGGAGACCGAGATCATCCTGCGCTGGCTGGAGGAGCCGGGTGTCCGCATCGTCGAGCTCGACGGCACCTGGTCGTGTCCGGTCGGGGGCGCCGGCGGCCTGCGGGCGAGCCTGGAACCTGGTCGTCCGGCCGATGTCGCCCCGTTCGACCGCGACCCGGCCCCGGCCGTTGCTGCTGCTCCACTCGCCCCGACCGGCTGACCGGCTGAGCGGCTGAGCGGCTGACCGGCTGACCGGCTGACCGGCTAACAGGCGGACCGGCGCGGGTGCCGCCGGGGCCTGTCAACCGGCACGAGTCCGTTCTGTCCACCCGTTCGCGTCACATTCCGGGCACCAGCCGGTCCTGCGTCCCCGCTGGCATACCGGCGCAGCGGGGCAGGGGTGAGCCCACCGGGTCGTTCCGTGCCGTCGCTAGTCTGATCCGGTGATCACTGCCATCGTCCTGATCAGCGCCGACGTCGACCGCATCCCGGAGGTCGCCCAAGCCGTCGCCGACCTCGACGGGGTGACCGAGGTCTACTCCGTCACCGGCGGCGCCGACCTCATCGCGATGGTCCGGGTCCGCCAGCACGACGAGCTCGCGGACGTGATCGCCGACCGGCTCAACAAGGTCGACGGCATCATCGGGACGGAGACGCATATCGCTTTCCGGACCTACTCGCAGCACGACCTCGAGGCTGCTTTCAGCCTCGGCCTCGACGGCGACTGAGCGCGGGTCGGCCGCTCGAGGTCTCACTGCGCTCCCTGGAGCGCACTTTTACCTCCGGACCCGGCTCGAGGTGAAAACGCGCGCGTCAGCGGCCCGCGGCGACCTCATGCGTCGCCGTCACCCAGCGGTCCACGAGCGACGTGGCAGCGCCGGAGTCCAGGGCCTGCTCGGCGCGGTCCATCCCGGCCCGCACCGCCGCCACAAAGACCCCCGTGTCGAAGTGCTCGTCCGAGGCCTCGCCGCCTGCCGGCTCGGTCAGGGCCAGCGCGATCCCGGCGTTCAGGACGACCGCGTCGCGCACCGCCCCCACATCTCCTCCGAACACCTCCCGCACGACGCCGGCGTTGTGGGCGGCGTCCCCACCCCGCAGCGCCTCGGTGGGACTCGTCTCCAGCCCCAGCGCGGTCGGGTCGAGGCTGAGCTCGCGGACGCGCCCTCCACGCACCCACCACACCGTCGACGTCGTCGACAGGGTCAGCTCGTCGAGGCCGTCGTCGCCCCGGAAGACGGCCGCGTCCTTGCCGCGACCCGCGAACACCCCCGCCAGCAGTGGCGCCATCCGCGCGTCCGCGACGCCGACCGCGGCATACGTGGGCTGGGCGGGGTTCGTGAGCGGACCGAGGAAGTTGAAGGCCGTGCCGATACCCAGGTCGCGCCGGGCGACCGCTGCGTGCCGGAAGGACGGGTGGAAGACCTGCGCGAAGCAGAAGGTGATGCCGGCCCGCTCAGCCACCCGTGCCACCTGCGCGACGGGCAGCGCGAGGTCGATGCCCAGCGCCTCGAGCACGTCCGCCGAGCCGGAGGACGACGACGCGGCGCGGTTGCCGTGCTTGACGACCGTCACCCCGGCGGCGGCGCAGACCATCGCGGCCATCGTCGAGATGTTGACCGTGTGCGCGCGGTCACCGCCCGTGCCGACGATGTCGAGGCTCGGACCCGCCACCTCGATCCGGTGGGCGTGGGCCAGCATCCGGTCCGCCAGTCCCCGCATCTCCAGCGCCGTCTCGCCCTTGGAGCGCAGCGCCATGAGGAACCCCGCGACCTGCGCGGGGCTCGCCTCCCCCGCCATGATCTGGTCCATCGCCCACTCGGCGTGGGTCACCTCGAGGTCGTGTCCCGCGACGAGCGCCGAGAACACCTCCGGCCAGGTAGGGGCCGCAGCGTCGGTCATGACCGCGACCTAGGCCGGGGCGGGTGCCGCCCGGCGCCCGAGCTCCGCGACCGCCCGGGACAGGGCGACGGGGTCGATCGGGTGCGGGACGGCGAGATCGGCCTGGGACCAGGCCGCGAGCCACCCGTCCTGTGGGCGACCGGTGAGCACGAGGATCGGTGCGCAGTCGAAGATCTCGTTCTTGAGCTGCTTCGCGAGCCCGAGCCCCCCGATCGGCGACGACTCGCCATCGAGGATCATCACGTCGACGTCCGGCTGCTCGGCGGCGGCGACGGCCGCAGCGGGCGTGGCGACCTCGCGCCAGGCGATGACCTCGACGTCCTTCGCGGGACGGCGACCCACCCCGAGGCGGACTGCGTCACGCGTCGCGACGTCGTCGCTGTAGAGCAGCACGGTGATCCGGTGCGGCTGCGCTCCCGGCTGGCCACCGGTTGGCGTGTGGGACGAGGGAGTGAGGTCCGACGAGGACGACGGCGTGGCCTGCGGAGCAGTCATGCGGTGATCGTAGCGGGGGGTCGGACCCCCGGACCCTGGGGACGTTCCGGACCCCCGTGCGGACCCGGGAGAGGCGTTGGTCACGGTCGCGCTGCGGGGCGGGGGGTCGCGTGCGCCACGCCGAGGCTTCACGGCATACTGACGAGGTGGCGACAGCAACGGCATCGACTCCGACCCAACCTGCCCCCTCCGCCTCGAGCGGGCATGGGCCCGCGACCCGGCCCAACATGGTCGCGGTCGGCACCATCGTGTGGCTCTCCAGCGAGCTGATGTTCTTCGCCGGACTGTTCGCGATGTACTTCCAGATCCGCTCGGTGTCGGCGCCCCTCTGGGCCGAGCAGACGGCCAAGCTGAACGTACCGTTCGCGTCGGTCAACTGCCTCATCCTCGTGGTGTCCTCGCTCTGGTGCCAGCTCGGCGTCTGGAAGGCCGAGGCCGGCCAGAAGTCCCGGACGGGCAAGGTCTGGCAGACCGGGTTCCTCGACGGGCTGCGCCGCGGTCACGCGGGCAAGCCCTCGTGGGGCATGCGCGAGTGGTACGTCGTGACCTACATCTTCGGTGCGCTGTTCATCTCCGGCCAGATCTTCGAGTATGCCGAGCTGGTCAGCGAGGGCGTCACGCTCTCGGCCGACCGCTACGGCTCGGTCTTCTACATGACGACCGGATTCCACGGCATGCACGTGACGGGCGGGCTGATCGCCTTCCTGCTCATCATCGGTCGCACCTTCACGACCAAGAACTACAGCCACGCCCAGGCGATCGGCGCGGTCGTGACCTCCTACTACTGGCACTTCGTCGACGTGGTGTGGGTGGCGCTCTTCGCCACCATCTACCTCCTCAAGTGACCACTGTGACGCATACCCCTACGCCCCGACAGATAAGGACCGCACGTTGAACGCCTTGGCCGCCCGCCGTCGTCACCCAGCGGCGATCGCGATCCTCCTCCTCCTCGGTCTCGTCGCGGTCGGCGGGGCCTACTCCCTCCTCGCGCCCAAGCAGGCGCAGGCATCGGTGGTCTCGGCCGGCGACATCAACACCGGCAAGTCCCTGTTCCTCGCCAACTGCGCCACCTGCCATGGGATGAACGCGCAGGGCTCGGCAGCCGGGCCGACCCTCGTCGGCGTCGGTGCCGCTTCGGTCGACTTCCAGGTCGGCACGGGCCGGATGCCGCTTGCCGCTCCCAACGTGCAGGCGCAGCGCCAGGACACCAGCCAGTTCACCCAGGAGCAGATCGCCAACATGGCGGCCTGGGTCGCCTCGCTGGCTCCCGGCCCCGCGATCCCCGGCGCTCAGTACACCTCCGGACAGAACGCCGACGTGGCGCAGGGTGGGGAGATCTTCCGGATCAACTGCGCCCAGTGCCACAACTACGCCGGGTCCGGTGGCGCGCTGTCACGGGGCAAGTACGCGCCCTCGCTGACGGGGTCGTCGGGCAAGACCATCTACGAAGCGATGCTCACCGGGCCGCAGTCGATGCCGGTCTTCAGCGACAGCAACATCAGCGCCCAGAACAAGAACAACATCATCGCCTACCTCAAGACCACGCAGACGGAGCAGCAAGTGGGCGGCATGACGCTCGGCAACCTCGGCCCGGTCTCGGAGGGCATGTTCATCTGGATCTTCGGGCTCGGACTGATGCTCGGCTGCGCCTTCTGGCTGGGCCAGAAAGCGGCTTGAGGTCCGGTGCAGATGTCTGGGGTGGCTGGCACAATTGACAGTAACGACGCGAGGGGATCGATCAACGCATGACTGACTTGGACACCACGGGGCAGCCGTCAACCGACGTGGTCCACCTCGACGAGGGGCACCACATCGGCACCGGCGGCCTGCCGGCGCGGTTCGAGGATCCGGGTCTTCCGACCCACATCCACCGGATGGCCGACGACAGCCCCGATGCGGGTCGTCGGGCCGAGCGTCAGGTCGTCGCGCTCTTCGGTCTCTCGATGCTCGCGACGCTCGTCTTCATCGTCGCCTACTTCGCGATCGACAAGAGCGTCGGTATCTTCCTCCCCGGCATCGGCTCCACGAACGCACTCAACGTCGTCCTCGGCGTCACCATGGGCATCTCCCTCTTCGGCATCGGCGCGGGGGCGGTCCACTGGGCCAAGACCCTCATGCCCGACACCGAGGTCGTCGAGGAACGACACCCCCAGGCCTCCGATGCGGCCACCCGCTCAGCAGCCGTCGGGATCATCCTCGGTGGCGGCGAGCAGGCCCAGCTCGGTCGCCGTCCCATGATCAAGTACGCCCTCGGGGGTGCGCTCGGGCTGTTCGCCCTGCCCTTCGTGGTCCAGGTCGCCGGCTCGCTCGGCAACCCGACCAAGGCGCTCGCCGGTCTGCGCTCCAACCTGTGGGACATCGCCCCCGGCGTCTCTCCCATCCGGCTGATGCGCGATCCCGAGATGACCCCGATCAAGGCGAGTGACGTCACCATCGGGTCGGTCTTCCACGTCATGCCGGAGACCCTCAAGGACTCGCAGCACGTGCTCGAGGACAAGGGCAAGGCGGCCGTCATCCTGATGCGACTCGACCCCAACCAGTTCAGCGCCGCCGCCGGTGGCCAGCGGGCCCAGGCCTGGGGATATCAGGGGATCATCGCCTACTCCAAGATCTGTACCCACGTGGGCTGCCCGGTGGGCCTCTACGAGCAGCAGACGCACCACCTGCTCTGCCCCTGCCACCAGTCGACCTACGACGCGACGAACAACATGGAAGTCATCTTCGGTCCGGCGAAGAGGGCTCTGCCACAACTCAAGATCACGGTGGACGACGCGGGATACCTCGTCGCCCCCGAGGGGTTCCACGAGCCCGTCGGACCTAGTTTCTGGGAGCGCTGATGAGCACCACCACTGCACCGAAGAGCGGCAGCCGACCGAGCGCAGCATCGCTGCGTGATGGCGACGCGGCGACCACCGAGGCACCGCCGACCGACGGGATGCGTAAGGCCGGTGGAGTCGCCGGCTGGGTCGACGACCGCACCGGGGCCGCCAAGGGCGCCGCCTTCGTCCTCAAGAAGGTGTTCCCCGACCACTGGTCGTTCATGCTCGGCGAGATCGCCATGTACTCCATGATCATCTGCCTCCTGTCGGGCACCTTCCTCACCTTCTGGTATGTCCCCAGTGCCGGTCAGGTGGTCTACAACGGGTCCTACCTGCCGCTGCAGGGTGTGACGGTCTCGCAGGCCTACTCCTCCTCCCTCGCCATCTCCTTCGACATCCGTGGTGGTCTGCTGATCCGGCAGATCCACCACTGGGCGGCGCTGATGTTCATCGTTGCGGTGACGGTGCACATGTTCCGCGTCTTCTTCACCGGCGCATTCCGCAAGCCCCGCGAGATCAACTGGGTCATCGGGACCCTGCTGTCGCTGCTCGGCATCGTCGAGGGCTTCGCGGGTTACTCGCTTCCCGATGACCTGCTCTCCGGTACCGGCCTGCGCGCCGCCGAGGGCTTCATGCAGTCGATCCCGATCATCGGCAGCTACATCGCCTGGATGGTCTTCGACGGCCCGTTCCCCGGCGAGGCGATCATCCCGCGGCTCTACTCCGTGCACATCCTGCTCATCCCGGCGATCCTCGTGGGGCTCTTCACGGCGCACATCGTCCTGGTCGCGGTGCACAAGCACACCCAGTACCCCGGCCCCGGGAAGACCGAGAACAACGTCGTCGGCTACCCCCTCATGCCGGTCTACATCGCCAAGGCGGGCGGCTTCTTCTTCATGGTGTTCGGCGTCATCGCCCTCATCTCCGCTCTCGTGACGATCAACCCGATCTGGGCCTACGGTCCCTACGACCCCTCACCGGTGACGGCCGGGTCACAGCCGGACTGGTACATGGGCTTCGCTGACGGTGCACTCCGGCTCCTGCCCGGGCTGCTGGAGTTCGTGGCCTTCGGTCACACGTGGAGCTTCAACGTCTTTATCGGGGCGATCCTGCTGATCCCGGTGCTCTACGGCATCGCTGGCGCCTATCCGTTCATCGAGTCCTGGGT
>NZ_JANXRJ010000097.1 GCF_025353065.1 Lapillicoccus sp. | reverse complement strand
CAGAAACTTCGTGACTTCGAGCATCGAGGGAATCACGCCGCGGAGAGCATCACGGACGACATGGCCCACAGACACCTCCGAGAGCCGGGCTATCTCAGCGATTGAGTCGTGCAGGGTCGGCGGCAGCGAGACGCTGATGCGGTGATTTGTCATGTGCTGAATCGTACAGTGACCGGGTGACATTCCAGCCCAACACGCCGTGCAGCGGGTATGGGCCGGGGGAGAAAGACACTCCCCCAACCCAGACCAAGAGCGTGAGAGGCGGCAGCCGGATGCCTCAACCCCGGAGGGATGCCAGCCCTACCGGGGGAAGGTGCTCCGCACCTCTGCGGGTGCGGAGCACGGTCGGGGGTTGACCCACCCTCGTCCCAGCGTGGGGGCGAGGAACACCGGGCGGGTCGGAGACGCCGCAACGCGCCAGCAGGCGCTCTCACGGCGTCCCCAGCCCCCTGGACTCCATCCGGGGGAACGGAGGCCGCAGCACGGCCACGAGGCGGCACACGGGGCACATGAACGTCGGCGACAGACGATCGCGTGCGCGCAGCTCCGCAGGAGGGTTCGGGATGATCCGGAGGGCCCAGGCCAGCGTGATCCGCTTCGTGACAACGCCGCACTCTCGGCAGCGCGGATACATCATCACGCGAGAGCCCCCCAGCTCAAGACCGTGAACCAGGTGGGCCGACCGCCGCTCATCGACGCCGACAGACGCGCGCCGCAGGAGCACAGCCACTCCCAACGCGCCGCGTCGGCCACGGTCCGCCGCCAGTCGTGCTGCGGCCAGGGGTGGCGCCGCTTCGTCGCGAGGCGGTCCCTCACCACGGGAGAGCCCCCTCGTACTCCGGCGCGATCGCGGGGCCGAACGAGGTGGCCGGCTCATCGAGGGTCGACCGCTCGTCGGGCATGAACCCGGTCATCCCGCGGTCCTCAAGCCACGACACCGCCGCAGCCCCACCGTCCGCCAGGACCACGCCGACGAACTCGCGTCGCAGGGCGCGACTCATCGCCTTCCGCACGTCTCGACCGCGGAGCAGGAGGGCCACCGAGCCCTCCTTCGCGGTCTCTTCGGCGGAGACGGCCCAGGGGTCTTGCTCGTCGCCCACCCCTGCGAAGTCCCGGAGTCCGCGCGAGAACGCGATCACCCGGCGACCCGCGGTCGCACGTTCGTACTCGGCGTACAGCAGCTGCCACTTCCGGTCGCCGCCCAACGCCGCGAGAAGCTGAAGCTCCGCGGGCGTGATCGAGGTACCCGAGCGCTTCGTGCTCCGCGACGCCAGCTCGTGCGCCATCGCGTCCGGAGTGAGCCGCCCCCGGTCCTCGGCTTGCTTCGTGAAGTAGTCGCCCAGCACCCGCTCGGCGTCGACCCCGACGACCTCGTGCAGGTCCTGAGCCCGGTCCGACACGCGCCGACCCGCCGACTCCGCGGAGCGGGACCAGCGGCGAAGCATCGACCGCAGCAAAGCGGACGCCGACGTAGCGTGCCCCGGTTCCACAAACGCCAGCCAGTGCAAGTGGGCATGCCACCCCGTCGTCTCGGAGTACTTCTCCTCGAGCACCCGGACCCAGTGAGTCACTCCGTGGTCGCGACGATCGCGAACCCAGAACTTGCCTGAGGTGACCGCGGCCCAGGCGTCCGTTACGACGGTCAGGGACCCGGACAGCGAGTCCGTGAGGTCGTGGCCGACCGTGAACGTCCCGAACAGCACCGAGCCGCCGTAGGCCTGCCAGGCCGCGACGCACTGACGGATCTCATCTCGGTTGCGCGAGTAGAGGCGCGGGCCGCACATAGGGCAGTTGCGGGATCCGCACACCATGACGCCCCCGACAGACACCCCGGTTTCGGAGCGACGGACCGGCGCTACCGGCAGGATCCCGCGAGTCGTGCAGAGGCGCTGCCGACGAGCGGTCGAGCCGTCCCGGAGGTAGTCCAAGACCTGCCAGCGGGCGTCCGTCAGGGTCAAAGGTGAAGAGTTATCCGTGTAGTTCTCAAGAGCGCCCCTCGCGGGGCGACGGGGGGCCGTGGCATCATGTGTCAAGGCGCACCACTTCCCGCATGGATGAGGTAGCTACTTGCACGTTGAAAGCCCCGGCTGGTACCGGGGCTTTCGTGCGTTCAGGAGTGAGCATCGGGGGACTCGAGACGGAGGAACCGGCGGGCGTCACCGTGCTGGAGCTCGTCGCTCGCACCGAGCACCCGAGCGAGAACCGCCTC
>NZ_JANXRJ010000077.1 GCF_025353065.1 Lapillicoccus sp. | reverse complement strand
GGCCTGGCGCACGGGCACGCCGACCTGATCTATGTGAAGGTCGGATCGGGGATCGGGGCAGGCCTGGTGACGAGGGGTAGCCTGCACCGCGGGGCACAGGGATGTGCCGGCGACATCGGTCACGTCACCGTCGACGACTCGGACACGGTCCTGTGCCGCTGCGGAAAGTACGGGTGCCTCGAGGCGCTCGCGGGCGGAGCCGCCATCGCCCGTGACGCGGAACGTGCGGCTCGAGAAGGACGGAGCGCGTTCCTCGCCGCCGCCCTGGATCGGGACGGGAGGATCGATGCGCAAACGGTGAGCGATGCTGCGACACATGGCGATCCGGTGGCCATCGACCTGCTGGCCCAGTCCGCCCGAGTGGTCGGTGTGACCTTGGCCCGGCTGGTCAACTTCTTCAACCCTTCCCTCATTCTCGTGGGGGGAGGTGTCTCACGCTCCGGCGACGCCTATCTCGCCGAGATCCGACACACCATCATCAGCCGATCCCTCCCGCTGGCGACCCGGTCCCTTCAGATCAGCCGGTCTCCCCTGGGCGACCAGGCAGGCCTGCGCGGTGCGGCGTTCATGGTGGTCGACGCCCTGCTGTCCCCTCCGCTGCTCCCGAGATGGCTACCCGACGGCAGCCCGGCCGGCAGGACCGAGCTGATGGCCAGCTGAGGTCGGCACGCGGCTGCGCAGAAGTCAACACGTGACCAGCTGTGAACGCTGCGCGACAGCAACGCCGCCGGCCGGCCACCCCGAGGGGTGACCGGCCGGCATACGGGCTGGCGAGGGGTCGGAGGTCAGCGGGCGGCCGAGCCCTCCACGTAGTCGCTGTCGTTGTCCTTGATCCAGCTCATGAGGCCACGCAGCTCGCGGCCGGTCGCCTCGATGGGGTGCTGGGCACCCTTCTCGCGCAACGCCTTGAACTCCGGACCGCCTGCGTCCTGGTCGTCGATGAAGTGCTTGGCGAAGGTGCCGTCCTTGATCTCGGCGAGGATCATCTTCATGTTGTCCTTGACGTGCGGGTCGATGACCCGCGGACCGGAGACGTAGTCGCCGAACTCGGCGGTGTCGGAGATCGACCAGCGCTGCTTGGCGATACCGCCCTCGATCATCAGGTCGACGATGAGCTTGAGCTCGTGGAGGCACTCGAAGTAGGCGATCTCGGGCTGGTAGCCGGCCTCGATGAGGGTCTCGAAGCCGTACTGCACGAGCTGCGAGGTGCCCCCGCAGAGGACCGCCTGCTCGCCGAAGAGGTCGGTCTCGGTCTCCTCGGTGAAGGTCGTCCCGATGCCGCCGGCCCGCAGCCCGCCGATCGCCTTGGCGTAGGCTTTGGCGAGCTCCCACGCCGTGCCGGACGGGTCCTGCTCGACCGCGAGGAGCACGGGCACCCCACGGCCGTCAGCGTATTCGCGGCGCACGAGGTGCCCCGGCCCCTTGGGGGCGACCATGAGGACGTCGGAGGTCGCCTCGGGCGTGATGTAGCCGAAGCGGATGTTGAAGCCGTGTCCGAAGAGCAGCGCGGCGCCCGGCTTGAGGTTCGGCTTGATGTCATTGGCGTAGACCGTGCGCTGGACCTGGTCCGGCGTGAGGATGACGACGAGGTCGGCCTCCTTCACGGCGTCGGCGACGCTGAGGACGGTCAGCCCCTCGGCCTCGGCCTTGGCCTTGCTGCTGCTGCCCTCGGCGAGGCCGACGCGCACGTCGACGCCGGAGTCGCGCAGGTTGAGGGCGTGGGCATGACCCTGGCTGCCGTAGCCGATGACCGCGACCTTCTTGCCCTGGATCGCGCCGAGGTCGGCATCGTCGTCATAGAACATCTCAGCCATGATGGCAAAGCTCCTTTGCTTGGTGCATAACAGGACTCGTGCGCCCCATACCGTATGCCGCGTGCGCGGCTGCGGTGTCGACCGCCCGGCTGGCGATCGGGTCAGGGGGAAGAACGCTGGGTGGTTCAGGCCGTCCGGAGGCTCCGGTCGGTGATCGAGCGCGGGCCGCGGCCGACGCCGACGACACCCGACTGGACGAGCTCCCGGACCCCGAACGGCTCGAGGAGCAGCAGCAGCGCCTGCACCTTGTCGGCCTTGCCGGTGCACTCGATGGTGAGCGAGTCGTGGGCGACGTCGACGACGTGCGCCCGGAAGAGCTCGACGGTCTCGAGGATGTGGCTGCGGGTCGTGACGTCGGCCCGGACCTTGACCAGGATGACCTGGCTCTGGACCGAGGCGACCGGGTCGAGCTCGACGACCTTGAGCACCTCGACGAGCTTGTTGAGCTGTTTGGTGACCTGCTCGAGCGGGAGGTCCTCGACGTCGACGACGACGGTCATCCGCGAGATGTCGGAGTGCTCGGTCGGGCCGACCGCGAGCGAGTCGATGTTGAATCCGCGGCGTGAGAACAGGCCGGCGATCCGGGCGAGGACACCGGGCTTGTTCTCGACGAGCACGGAGAGCGTGTGTTTGGACATGACGTGGCCTTCTACTCTTCCCGGTCCCAGACCGGGGCCTCGCCCCGGGCGTTCCGGATCTTGTCGTTGCTGACGCCGGAGGGCACCATCGGCCAGACCATCGCGTCGCGGTTGACGACGAAGTCGATGACGACCGGACGGTCGTTGATGGCGAGCGCCTGCTGGATGGCGACGTCGACCTCCGCTTCGGTCTCGACGCGAATTCCCGCGCAGCCGTAGGCGTCCGCGAGCTTGACGAAGTCGGGGACGCGCCGCTGGTTGTGGCTCGTGTGGAGGTCGGTGTTGGAGTAGCGCTCGTTGTAGAACAGCGTCTGCCACTGCCGCACCATGCCGAGGCTGGAGTTGTTGATGATCGCGACCTTGATCGGGATCTCGTTGATGACGCAGGTCGCGAGCTCCTGGTTGGTCATCTGGAAGCACCCGTCGCCGTCGATGGCCCAGACGACCCGGTCGGGCTGGCCGACCTTGGCGCCCATGGCCGCCGGGACCGAGTAGCCCATCGTGCCCGCTCCGCCGGAGTTGAGCCACGCGTTCGGGCGCTCGTAGCGGACGAACTGCGCGGCCCACATCTGGTGCTGGCCGACGCCCGCGGCATACACCGCCTCGGGGCCGGAGAGAACACCGATCCGCTCGATGACGTATTGCGGCGACAGGCCCTCGTCGTCCTTGGTGTAGCCGAGCGGGAAGGTCTCCTGCCAGTCCTTCGTCGTCGCCCGCCAGGCGCTGTAGTCGGCCCGCTGCGACGCCTCGTCGCCCGTGATCGCCTCGATGAGGTCGGCGATGACCTCCTTGGCGTCACCGACGATCGGCACGTCTGCGACGCGGTTCTTGGAGATCTCGGCCGGGTCGATGTCGGCGTGGATCACCTTGGCGCCAGGGGCGAACGTCGACAGCTGCCCGGTGACCCGGTCGTCGAAACGAGCCCCGATGGTGATGAGGAGGTCGGACTTCTGCAGTGCGGTGACGGCCGCGACGGTGCCGTGCATGCCCGGCATACCCAGGTTGAGCGGGTGGGTGTCGGGGACGGCGCCCCGGGCCATCAGCGTGGTGACGACGGGGATCTGGGTGAGGTCGACGAGCGTGCGCAGGAGCTCGCTCGCCTCGGCGCGGATGACGCCACCGCCGATGTAGAACACCGGGCGCTTCGACGCGGCGATGAGCTTGGTCGCCTCGCGAATCTGCTTGCTGTGCGGCCGGGTGACCGGGCGGTAGCCTGGCAGGTCGGTCGTCGGCGGCCAGGAGAAGGTGGTGGCCCCCTGGAGCGCATCCTTGCTGATGTCGACGAGCACCGGTCCGGGCCGGCCGCTGCGGGCGATGTGGAAGGCCTCGGCCAGCGCCCGCGAGATCTGCGACGGGTCGGTGACGAGGTAGTTGTGCTTGGTGATCGGCAGCGTGATGCCGCGGATGTCGGCCTCCTGGAAGGCGTCCGTCCCGATCGAGCTCGAGGCGACCTGTCCGGTGATGGCGACGATCGGCACCGAGTCCATGTAGGCGTCGGCCAGCGGAGTGACGAGGTTGGTCGCGCCCGGGCCGGAGGTGGCCATGCAGACGCCGACACGGCCGGTGGCCGCGGCATACCCCTCGGCGGCGTGGCCCGCGCCCTGCTCGTGGCGCACGAGGATGTGGCGGACCAGCGTGGAGTCCATCAGCGGGTCGTAGGCGGGGAGGATCGCGCCGCCGGGGATGCCGAAGACGGTGGTGACGCCGAGCGCCTCGAGCGACTTGACGAGCGCCTGGGCGCCGGTGACCTGCTCGGGCGTCGGGATCGGCCCCGGTGCCGGGGTCGGGCGCGGCCTGGAGCCCTGAGGGCTCGGGGCATGCTGGGCATGTTGGGCGATGTCCGCCGGTGACGGTTTCACCGGCACCACACTGTCGCTCACGATCTCCACACTTTCGTTGGTCCTGCTGGGTGTTCGGTCCGAAGCCACAAAAAAACCCTCCGGTCCACGGCGGGACAGAAGGGAAACGCGCCTGCGGGGGGCTCTTGGCCAGCCGCTCAGACGCGCTCGGGAACTACGAGAATTCGAGCCATAGGACAAACGTGCTCCCCCACGGGCGTTTAGTCAATCCACCGACCGGTGCGTCTCAGCATCCGAGAGCGTGATGTCACCCATTGGTATGCCCCGACGTCGGTGAGGCGATTTGTCGAATTCCGTGAAGCTCACAGGAAGCGTTACTAATGTTCGCGTATGTCAGCTCGGGCGGAACTTGACGTCTACCGGCACGTGGCGTCGCGACAACAGGTGCGCACCACGCTGTGGAACTCGGCGGTGGCCTACGTCCTGGCTCAGTCGATCGTGATCCTGCTCCACGAGTCATCGCACTCCGTCGCCGGCCTGCTCCTCGGCTACCACGCCACCCAGTTCACCGGCGCCGTGGACTTCAGCCCTGAGCAGACGACGAGCGCCCACGTCATCACCGCCCTCACCGGGCCGTTCTTCAGCCTCGTCACCGGACTGCTCGCCATGAGGTTCCGCCCCGCGCTCCGCGGAGGCTTCGGCCCGCTGCTCTGGGTCTGGTTCGCGTTCATCAGCGCCGAGGAGGGCGTCGGCTACTTCATCATCGCGCCGATCATCACCGCCGGCGACACCGGCGCGGCGCTCGAGGCGTTGAAGGCCCCCGGGTGGGTCGGGTGGGCCAGCGCCGCGATCGGGGTGGCCGGGCTCATCCTCCTTGCTCGCCGGTTCGCCGAGGACGCCGTCCGATGGACCCGCGACCTCTACGAGATCCGGGCCTTCTGTGTCTGGGCGTGGCTCATCGGGTCAGCGGTCTCGGTGGCCGTCGACGCGGCCTACCTGGCGGTGACCCCCGGGGCCGACGGCTCGACCGCCTTCGCGATCCTGCTCGGCTCCGTCTCGCTCGGCGTCTTCGCGCCGATGGCGATGATCTTCTGGCAGAAGGTGCGGGTGGAGAAGCAGCCGTTGGCCCTCGGGCTGCCGACCGCCGGCATCGTGGCTTTCGTCGTCCTCGTGGCGATCAAGGCCGTCGTCTTCACCCGCGGGCTGCACATCGGCTGAGCCGGTCCCGCCGACCGAGGACGCCGAAGACGGCGAAAACCCGGTGACAGCAGGCGGTCTCGGTCAGGATGATGCGCTCCATGAACGACTCAGCGCTCGGGCTCCCCGCCGGCTGCACGGCGCGCGGGCTGATCCCTGACGACGCGCGTCTCGTCTACGAGATCGTCGCCGCCTCCGAGGTCCACGACATCGGCGAGAGCGAGGTCGACTACGAGGACATCGTCAGCGACTGGCAGCGGCCGAGCTTCCACCTGCCCGAGCAGGCCGTCGGCGTCGAGTGCGACGGGCGGCTCGTCGCCTACGCCGAGGTGTATGCCGGCTACCGCGCCGAGGCGCACGTCCTGCCGGAGCACCGCGGCCGGGGCATCGGGACGTGGCTCGCGTGGTGGGTCCGGCAGGAGGCCCGGCGGGAAGGCGGCACCCTCGTCGGGATGTCGGTGCCCCAGGGGTCCGAGGGCGACCGGCTGCTGGCCGCGCTGGGGTATGCCGTGCGCTGGACGTCCTGGGTCATGGGACTCCCGGACGGGACAGTCATCGAGCCGCAGCCTCTGCCGGTGGGGTACGCCCTCCGGGACCTGGGTGCGGGGGACGAGCACGCGGCATACCGGGTGGTCGAGGACGCCTTCGGCGAGTGGCCCGACCGCAAGCCGACCGTGTTCGACGACTGGGCGGCGTCGACGGTGCTGCGGCCGGGTTTCGAGCCGGGGCTGATGCGTCTCGCGACCGACCCCCACGGGACACCGGTAGCCGTGTGCCTGCTGGTGATCAGCGGCGACTGCGCCTACGTCAGCGAGCTCGCAGTGCGCGCGGACCAGCGCGGACTCGGGCTAGCCCGTGCGCTGCTCGTCGACGGCTTCGCCCGGGGGCGCGCTCGGGGCGCCACCCGGTCGGAGCTGTCGACGGACTCGCGCACGGGCGCCCTCGGCCTCTACGAACGCGTCGGCATGGTCGTGACCTCGACGTGGCTCCATCGCGGCATCGCCCTGTGAAGCCGCTGCGCACGGCAGGATGGGCCCATGGCGGCGACCGCACAGTGGGTGCTGCACGTCGACCTCGACCAGTTCCTCGCTGCGGTCGAGGTGCTCCGCCACCCCGAGCTCGCTGGGCGACCGATCGTCGTCGGTGGCAACGGCGACCCCACTGAGCGCGCTGTCGTCTCGACGGCCTCCTACGAGGCAAGGGCCTACGGCATCCGCTCCGGTATGCCGCTCAAGCTCGCCCTGCGCAAGTGTCCCGCCGCGGTCTTCCTGCCCGTCGACCGGCCGGTCTACGAAGAGGTGTCGGCCGAGGTGATGGCGACCCTCAAGCGGCAGCCCGGAGCGGTCGTCCAGGTGCTCGGGTGGGACGAGGCCTTCGTCGGGATAGACACCGACGACCCGCAGGCCTACGCGGAGCAGATCCAGCGCGACGTCCTCGGGGCGACGGGGCTGCACTGCTCCGTCGGCATCGGCGACACCAAGGTTCGCGCCAAGATCGCGACCGACTTCGGGAAGCCCCAGGGCACCTACCGGCTGACCCGCGACACCTGGGTCGAGGTCATGGGTCACCGACCGACGACGGCGATCTGGGGCATCGGCAACCGGATCGCCGCCCGTCTCGATGCGCTCGGTGTCCACACGGTGCTCGACCTCGCGAAGGCCGAGGAGGTCTCTCTCGTCACGGAGTTCGGGCCCCGGATGGGTCCCCACTTCCGCAACCTCGGGCGCGGCCTGTCGAGCGCGACCGTCGACGACACCCCGTGGATCGCCCGGGCCCACGGTCGCGAGACGACCTACCAGGCCAATCTCGTGACGCCGGAGGAGATCTCAGCGGCGCTGCGCGACCTTGCCGGTCAGGTTGTCGCGGACATCACCGCCGAGGCTCGGGCCTGCCAGCGCGTCGGGCTGAAGGTGCGCTTCGCGCCGTTCTTCACCGTGACGCGGATGCGCAAGCTGGTCGAGCCGACCTTCGACGTCGATGTCATCGCCGCGACCGCCGGGGCCCTTTTCGAAGGTCTGGACGACGCCCGACCCGTGCGCCTGCTCGGCGTCCGCGCCGAGATGATACCGCCGGAGGGCGGCTACGATGCGCCCCGCACGACCGGCCGGGGAGGCCCGGCCGCGTCACCGCTGTGAGCGAGCGCCAGCAACTCTGGGACCCCTGCAGTCATCGGGTGGAGATGACCACGCCCTGACGTGGTCATCTCCACCCGATCCTTTGTCTCGAGACCCCGGCGGGTCGGCCCTACCCGCAGACGGCGCCCTGGCTGGCGCTGCCCACGAGCTTGCGGTACTTCGCGAGCACGCCGCGCGGATACTTCGGCGGCGGCGGGGCGAAGCCCTTGGCCCGCTCGGCCAGCTCCTCGGGGGTGACGTCGACGTCGAGGGTGCCGTGCGCGACGTCGAGGGTGATCTGGTCGCCGTCGCGGACGAACGCGATGGGACCCGCGTCGACGGCCTCGGGGGCGACGTGCCCGACGCAGAGCCCGGTCGTGCCGCCGGAGAAGCGGCCGTCGGTGAGCAGCAGCACGTCCTTGCCGAGCCCGGCGCCCTTGATCGCTCCTGTGACGGCGAGCATCTCGCGCATTCCCGGACCACCCTTGGGCCCCTCGTAGCGGATGACGACGACGTCGCCGGCCAGCAGCTTGCCCTCCTCGACGTAGTCCATCGCGGCGCGCTCTCCGTCGAAGACCCGGGCGGTGCCCGTGAAGACGTCGGAGTCGAAGCCGGCCGACTTGACGACGGCACCCTCGGGAGCGAGGGAGCCGGTGAGGATCGTGATGCCCCCGGTCTTGTGGATGGGGTTCTCCATCGCCCGGATGACGTGGCCGTCAGGGTCGGGGGTGCGGACGGAGGCGAGGTTCTCCGCGACGGTCTTGCCCGTCACGGTGAGGCAGTCGCCGTGCAG
>NZ_JANXRJ010000069.1 GCF_025353065.1 Lapillicoccus sp. | reverse complement strand
TCGGACGACTCGACGAACGGTCGTCACGCGGAGCCCAGTCACGACGCGGAGCGCCCGTGGTCGGACGACTCGACGAACGGTCGTCACGCGGAGCCCAGTCACGACGCGGAGCGCCCGTGGTCGGACGACTCGACGAACGGTCGTCACGCGGAGCCCAGTCACGACGCGGGCGGTCGGTGCCGCCCGAGGTGGGGCGGCTGGCCGTGCGGTCGTTACGCGGGGCGAAGTCACGGCGGGGGCGGTCGTCACGCTGCGGGCGCTCATGACGGTCGTCGCGCTGCGGGCGCTCGCCGTACGGGGCCGCAACCGGGCCGGCCTGGCCTCGGTGGTGCGGCTTCTTGGTGGGGGACTTCTTGGCCGCGGTCTTCTTCTCCACGGACCAGCGGGCCTTCTTGGGCGCGCCGGAGGACAGCTTGCTGCTCACGATCGTTCAACTCACTTCGGTGATTCGAGGTAGACACGTCTCGAATCTCCTGGCGAGGGGACCATCACAGACGAGCCTCAGGCACTCCGCTGAACGGGCGCCCGGTGGGCCGGCTTCCAGCAGTTGCTGACCGGCGTCGGACCCGCTCCGCGTAGGGATCTGTGCGTTGATGTCGCGTGGCGCTGCCGTGCGCCTCGGAGTCGGGTTATCGGAGTCTACCAGCGCTCCGGCGGTGCCCCGGACCGCCGCCCACGCGCCAGCCACCACGTCGCGACCACGACCCCCAGGCCGACGCCCAGCAGGTCGGCCGCGGCATCCCACGGATCCCCGGAGCGGCCGGGCAGCAGGTAGTGCTGGACCAGCTCGCTCACCGGTGCGTGCAGGATGAAGACGACGGCAACGGGGACCACCCGACGCCACCACAGCGCCCCAACGACGACCGGGACGAGGAACAGCGGCGGGTGGACGACCTTGTCGGCCCACGACACCGGCCCCACGATCGTGACGCGCGGCCAGTAGAGCGCCGCCAGGTGAACGGCCAGCACCACGACGAAGGCGAGCCCCCACCACCGGTCGTGGGCAGCCGGCTCCCGCGTGTCCGGTTCCGTGTCTGTGATCTCTGCGCTCCGACCGGCCGTCATGGGGCCAAGACTGCCACGACCTGGACGGGGGGTCGCCGACCCGAGCCGACTACGGCCCGGTCGTGGTCGTCGCCGACGTCGTTGCCGAGGTCGTTGCCGAGGTCGTTGCCAAGGTCGTTGCCGAGGTCGTCGCCGAGGTGGTGGTCGAGGTCGTCGTGGTCGGCGGCGGTGTCGTGGTCGTGGTCGGCGGCGGTGTCGTCGTTGGCGGCGTGGTCGTCGTTGGCGGCTTGGTCGGCGGCGTCGTGGTCGTCGGCGCCGTCGTGGTCGTCGGCGTCGGAAGCGTCGGAGCCGTGGTGGTCGTCGCCGGCGGCGGAACCGATCCGGTGCTGTCCTGCGTCGGCGTCACGCCATCGCGATAGGCCACGCCCCAGGACACCACGGACTCGAGGTAGGGCTGAGAATTGTTGTAGGACAACACTGCTGCGGAAATACCCGCGGGACTGGAGAGGTCGCGGCCACCGGCGCAGAGGTAGGCGCCCGCGGCGGTGGCGGCGTCAAAGATGTTGTTCGGGTCCTTCTTGCCGTCGCCGTTGCCGTCCCGACCCCACCGCGCCCAGGTGCCCGGGAGGAACTGCATCGGCCCCACGGCACGGTCGAACGACGGATCGCCGTCGAGCACCCCGTGGTCGGTGTCCCGGATGACCGAGGTCCCGGGCACGCTCCCGTCGAGCCGGACCCCGAGGATCACGCCTCGGGTGGTCCCGGCAGCATCGACCCGGCCGCCGGAGGCGTGGCCGGACTCGATCCGCCCGATCCCCGCCAGCAACCACCACGGCAGGTGGCAGGCCGGGCTGGCGGCGGCGATGTTGGCTTCCGCCTTCTTGTATGCCGCGAGGGCGGTGACGGGGATGCCATCGGAGCCGACGGCGCCGGCCGGCCCGTGGATGGCGAGCAGCGCGGCGGCATCCGCGGCGGCGGTCTTGGGATCGACGGGCTTCGCTGCCGCGACCAACGCGGCCGGCGCAGCGATGGTCCCGGCCCGGGAGGCCGACGTGGAGACGGGGTCGAGAGCCGACCCGTGCCACCGCTCGTGATCGGAGACGCGCAGGCTGATCCCGCCGTCGTTCCACGCGGCGACGAGCGGTGCAGCGACGATGTTGTCCGCGACGGACGAGGCGGACGAGGCGGGGACCTTGGCGCCGGGGATGACCGCCCCGACGAGGGCCACGGTGCTGACGACGGGCAGGGCGACCCACCGACCCACACGCCCGGACCCGGGTCGCCGGCGCGCGACCCCCAGGCCGAGGGGTCGGACCGATCTGGCGTCAGCGGCGTTCTCCCGCTGCCACTGCGCGATCGCCTCGGTGTCGCGAACGACATCGAACCACCCCATGAGCACTGCCTCCCTGTTGCCGCTCGACCACCGTAGGCCGCTGCTCGTGGGGCCGCATCCTCGGACCCCTCATGATCGTGCGTCACCCGACAATGTAGGTCGGTGACCTGTGGGACAACACCGTCCGTCGGTGTGGACAACACTGTTCCTCGGGCCGCACGCCCCCACCAGCCTCATCAGCAACACTGGCCTCGCGAGCCCCGCGATACCGGTCTCATTGGCCATCCTCTCCGGCCTGCCTGGCCCTCTCATCCCCCGAACGGCCAGCCCGGATCCGGAGAACGGCCACCTAAGGTGGGCGGATGCAGGAGAGCGACGGAGCCTCGGAAGGCAGGCGCGACCACCGCGGGCGGGGGCCTCGTCGCCGGATCGACGTCGTCGGCGCGGGACGGGCGTCGGCGACTCCCGACGTGGTGCGCCTGCAGCTCGGCGTCCGGGCCGACGGTGACGATGTTGCGGGAGCCCTGCGACTGGCCGGCGGACACGTCAGCAGCATCGGCGCAGCCGCCCGCGAGCACGGCATCGCGGCCGTCGACATCAGCTCGACCGGCGCCGGCGTGCAGCCCCGCTACGACCGCGAGGGCCAGCCGACCCGCGGCTACCAGGCCTTCCACCAGCTCAGCGTCGTGGTCCGGGTGGTCGATGACCTCAGCGCGGTCGTCGACGCGTTCTCCGCCGCCGCCGGCAACGCCCTCAGCATCGACTCGATCTCGCTCGACCTCGCGGACCGCGGACCGTTGCAGGTGCAGGCGCGCGACGCCGCGTTCGCCGATGCCCGCGCCAAGGCGGAGCAGTATGCCGCCCTGGCCGGTGGGCAGCTCGGCCCGGTGCTCACCGTGGCCGAGGGAGGCAGCCCGAGACCGGGATTCGCCCGCGCGGCCATGGCGTCCGGCTGGGTCGAACAGGCGAAGTCGATGCCGGTGGAGTCCGGCGAGCACACGGTCGGCGTCACCATCGCCGTGACCTTCGCCCTCTCGATCGTCCTCTCCGACGACGCGGAACCAGGCTGAGCCGGCTCGGGAATGCTGCGCGGATCCCGTCCGTTCTCCACCACATGGCTACGACCGAACTCACCGCACAGACGTTCGAGAAGACCGTCACCGACAACGAGATCGTCCTCGTCGACCTCTGGGCCTCCTGGTGCGGCCCCTGCATGAGGTTCGGACCCGTCTACGACAAGGCGTCCGAGACCGCGAGCAACGAGGGCATCGTCTTCGCCAAGGTCGACACCGAAGCCGAGCAGGCCCTCTCGGCGGCCCTCGACATCTCCTCCATCCCGACGCTGATGGCGTTCCGCGAGGGCATCCTCGTCTTCCGCCAGGCCGGGGCGCTGCCCCCCGAGGCCCTGCAGACGCTGATCGACCAGGTCAAGGGACTCGACATGGACGACGTCAAGGCCCAGGTCGCCGCCTCGCATCAGGCCACGCAGCAGCAGTCAGCAGCCGGCGCCTGACCCCTGCACCCTCGAGATCCAGCCCGCCGACGCGGCACACCAACGCGGCCCGACCGGAAGACCGGTCGGGCCGCGTTGCTGTCGCTCAGGATCTCTGACAACTGATGAGCGTGACGTGGTCACCACGAAGTGGTGGAGGTGGCGGGAATTGAACCCGCGTCCGATGACGCGAGACCAGGACTTCTCCGGGCGCAGTGCACTAAGGATTTTCTCGGCCCCAGGGCTCGCGCACACACGTCCCCTGACAGGCCCAGCTGAGTAAGAGTCCCGCGTCGCCCCCCAGCATGACGACGCAGCAAGTCCTCTAGATGACGCCGGCTGCTGAGTCGAGGACACACTCAGACCGACGGACTTCAGACTCGCTCAGGCGGCGAGGGCGAAGTCGGTGCGCTTGGAATCGGCACCTATTGGTTTGCACGGATCGTTAACGAGTTAACCGCGCGTCCTCGGCCCGCTTCTCCTGGACAGACGACCACCGTCGAAACCGATCACCCCCTCGGGGGCGACCACGTCACACTGTTCAGATATCAAGGACCGCGAGTGTCGAACGACCCCGAGTGTCACATGACCTCGAGTGTCACATGACCTCGAGTCTCGAGGCCCCCGAGTATGTCCTCACAACGGGTGGTCGTCCAACTTGATTCCCCCGTGTCAGGATTGAGCGACACCCTCTGCGGCAGGAGCCCCCCATGCGCGTCGAACGCATCGTCACGACCGACACCCCGCTCGACCGGGTCTACGCCTATCTCAGCGACTTCACCAACACGACCGAGTGGGACCCCGGCACCGTGCGCACGGAGAAGATCTCCGGGGACGGCGGGGTGGGCACGGCATACCGCAACATCTCGAAGTTCCTCGGCCGGGAGACCGAGCTGACCTACACGGTCGTCGAGCGCGTCGAGGGCAAGGTCATCGCCCTGCAGGGGGTCAACAAGACGGTGAAGGCCAAGGACACGATGACCTTCGCGCCCGCCGGCGCCGGCGGCACCCAGGTCACGTATGCCGCGGACTTCGAGTTCTCCGGCATCGCCAAGTTCCTCGCGCCCATCCTGCGGCCGGCCCTCGACCGGCTCGGTGACGAGGCGCGCGACGGGATGGCCAAGGCCCTGGCGGCGCTGTGATCACCCGCGACCCCGTCGGCCCGGGGCAGGAGTCGGTCTGGGACTACCCCCGCCCGCCGCGGGTCGAGACCACCGGCGCGACGGTGGAGATCGTCCTCGGCGGCGTGACGATCGCGCACACCACGCGTGCCCTGCGGGTCCTCGAGACGAGCCACCCGCCGGCCTACTACCTCCCCGTGGACGCGTTCGTGCCCGGTGCGCTCGTACCGACAGCCGGATCGACCTGGTGCGAGTTCAAAGGCGCCGCAGCCTATTTCGATGTCGTCGCGCCCGGCAGCGCCCCGTCTGTCGCGGCCGCACGAGCCGGCTGGACCTACCCCCACCCCTCCCCCGGCTTCGAGCAGCTCGTCGACCACGTCGCGGTGATGCCGGCCGCCATGGACCGGTGCACCGTCGACGGCGAGGTCGTCGTCCCCCAGGAGGGCGGCTTCTACGGCGGCTGGGTCACTTCACGGGTGGTCGGTCCGTTCAAGGGCGCCCCCGGCACCCGCGGCTGGTAGGACTGCCGCCCGCCGCACGGTGCGCCAGAATTGACAGCACTTATATACGTGCTGTTATATCTACCTCATGACCGATGACGACGACCTCGTCGCGAGCAGTGTGATCCGCCCGCTGCTGCACCTCCTGGACTCCTTCGACCGCGAGATCGTCGCGCTCTACGACGGCGCAGGCGTCCCCGGCTTCCGCTCCCGCTTCGCCGGCCCGCTCATCCAGCTCGGCCGCCTCGGACCGCAGACCGTCCGCGAGCTCGCCGACGGACGCGAGGTCACCCACTCGGCGATGAGCCAGACCGTCTCGGCGATGCGCCGCGACGGCTTCGTCGAGGACGCTCCCGCAGGCCGCGACGCCCGGACGCGTCGGGTGCAGGCGACCGCGCGGGCCCGCGACCTGCTGGCCTTCCTCGAGGCCGAGTGGCGGGCGACCGAGACGACGATGCGCCAGCTCGACGCCGAGATCCCCTATCCCCTCACCCGGGTCGTCGCAGATCTCTCCGAGGCCGTGGCCCGGCACCCCTTCGGCGACCGGTTGCGGGCGAACCTCGAGCACTTCCTGCCCGGGGCGTGACCGGGTGACGGCCCGCCTGGTCCTCGACCTGTGGTCGCTGCGTGACTCCCCGGCATACCGGCGGCTCGTCGCCCGAGGGGTTCGACCCGGCTAGGGCGAGATCCCAGAACGGAACCCGGGTGTCCGTTGCGCTCGACGACCGTCACCCCTGAAGGGTCGGCGCGTCCCCCGAAGGACCGGACACCCGGGCTGTTCCGTGATGCCGATCACCCCCCTGCGGTGACCGGCATGCAGTGAGATGACGCCTGACCGAAGAACGTTCCGCGTGATCTCACGTCCTGTTTTCGGATCACCGCACCTGTCCGGATTGGACGGTTTCAGGAATTCATCGAACGGACTCTGCGCGCGCCGACCGCGCGGGTGTGGTGTGCTCTGGAGGTTGCCCCGTCGGGGTAGGCGCGCCCACCACGTCCTCGGACCCGAGGACGTCCTGACAGCGAGGTCACGACATGAGTTACCACGAGTGGCACCTGGTCCGACGTCCCGACGGGGCACCGGTCGACGAGGACTTCGCCCTGGTCCCCACGAAGCGGCCCGCCGTCGACGACGACGACGTCCTCGTGCGCAACACGTTCCTGTCGCTGGACCCCTACATGCGCGGCCGGATGAACGACACGAAGTCCTACGTCCCGCCGTTCGGTCTCGGCGAGCCGATGGTCGGGGGCGCGGTCGGGGTGGTCGAGGAGGTCGGCGGCACGGTCCTCGACGGGTCGGGCAAACGCGTCGAGGTCGGTGCCACGGTCCTCCACGACCAGGGGTGGCGCACCCACGCCGTCCTGCCCGGGCGCCGGCTCCGCGTCCTCGACACGACTGCTGTCCCGGCCCAGGCGTGGCTGGGGGTGCTGGGCATGACCGGCCTCACGGCATACGCCGGGTTGCTGCGTGTCGCCCAGTTCCAGCGTGGCGACGCCGTGTTCGTCTCCGCTGCCGCCGGTTCGGTGGGCTCCCTCGTGGGGCAGATCGCCCGGCTCAAGGGCGCCTCGCTCGTCGTGGGGAGTGCCGGCGGGCCGGCCAAGGCCCAGTGGCTGCTCGACGACCTCGGCTTCGACCGCGCCATCGACTACAAGACCGTGCCGGTCGGTCGCGGGCTGCGCGAGGCGGCGCCCGACGGCATCGACGTCTACTTCGACAACGTCGGGGGTGACCACCTCGAGGCGGCCATCACCAGCCTGCGGCTGCGCGGACGGGTGGCGGTCTGCGGGATGATCTCCCGCTACAACGACACCGGGGCGGCTCCGGGGCCGAAGAACCTCGCCCTGTTCATCGGCAAGCGCCTGACGATGACGGGGTTCCTCGTCAACGACCACGCCGATCTGCGCGAGCAGTTCGAGGACGAGGTCGGCGGCTGGGTGCGGGAGGGCAAGGTGGTCTGGCGCGAGACCGCGGTCGAGGGCATCGAGGAGGCCGTCCACGGCTTCCAGTCGATGCTGGCCGGCGGCAACGTCGGCAAGATGCTGGTGCGCATCTGAGCTGATCTGACGCAACGACGACCGTTGGTCTCGAACGAGCCGACGGATGAGCATGTCGGAGTGACGGCGAACCGACCAACGGTCGTCGTTGCGCGCGAGTAACGTGCTTGCGCTGAGGTGTGCCACTGACCCGCCGGCAGGGAGAAGGCGGACGAGGGCAAGGGCGCCGGTCGAGTATGCCGCCCGGCCGCTCGGGCGGGCTCGGCCGGACGCGCTCAGACCGGGACGACGTCCTGGACCGTCGGCCCGAGGACCGATGGACTGCCACGACGGCCTGCCCGGATCTCGAGGCCCACCAGCGCGATCGCGAGGGCGATGACCGACGTCGTGGAGGTGGCAGCGAGGAGTCCGGTCGCGGCGGCGGTCCCGGAGATGAGGTTGTAGGTCCCGTGCCAGACGGCGACCAGCAGGATGCTGCCACCGCTGCGGTTGTAGAGCCAGCCCAGCACGACCGCGCCGCTGAACAGCCCGATGACCCAGCCCACGAGGATCGCCGGGCCGAAGGATCGGAAGGTGTCCACGACGACGAACATGGGTGCGTGCCAGCCGGCCCAGATCGCCGCGACGACCAGGGTCGCCACGAGGGGGCTGTGTCGTCGTTGGAGCCGGGCGAGGGCGAAGCCGCGCCAGCCGGTCTCCTCACCGAACCCGTTCACGAGCAGGATGGCACCAGCGACGCCGAGCACGCCCCAACCAGTGGGCAGTCCGCTGAAGACCGCGAAGTCCTGCGCTCTCGACGTCGGGCGGCCGGAGACCGTCTGGAACACCAGGATGACGGCCAGCAGGAGCAGCGGGCTCAGCGCGAACAGCCACCAACGGACGGGCACCCGGACCCGCGTCATCCGGCCGAAGAGGTCGCGTAGTCCTGGCCGCCCCTGCTGTGCGGCCGTCAGGACCAGGGCCGCGATCAGGGGACCGAGCAGGGCCGGGAAGTGGGTGGGCCACCCGTCGCCGGCGCTCACGAGGCCCTGGCTCAGGGCGATCGGGATGAGCCACGCCCAGGAGATGGCGTAGGCGAGCAGGACGTAGCCGCCGACCCCCCATCGTCGGCCCCGGATCGCTGGCCCGTCGGATGCCTGCGCGGGGGCCGTGGGGGCTGATCTGTCCATAACGGCATACAAGCGCTGACGGGCCTCGCCGAACAGGGACCATCGTCACCGCCCGTTGTGCGGTCTGCGAATCGATCAGTAGAGCGTCTGCTCATTGTCTGGTTCAGCGTCTGCTGACCGTCTGGTCGCGCGCGACGACGGCAAGGTCCCAGCCATCGAGGTGGGGCTCGCGAGCACCGCCTACGACCGTGACACAGCCTGACGAACGTTCGTACCCCGTCTCCCCCGGGTGCTCGATCGCGGCGGCCCCAACGCAACGACGACCGTGGGGTCCGTCGCGCGGGACCCTCGAGCGTCGCGCCGTCACCGCGGACCACCCAACGGTCGTCGTTGCGCGAGCCGCAGCGCGCGGACCCGGTCACCCCGCTCGGGCGGCCCGGCCCCGCTCGTGCTGAGGTGGTGCGGTGCGCACCCTCTCCCCGCGAGCCGCCTTCGCCGCGATCGTCGCCGCCTTCGCGGTGACGATGATCGGCACGACCCTCCCGACGCCGATGTACGGCATCTACCAGCAGCGCTTCGGCTTCTCGCTGTCGATGTCGACCGTCATCTTCGCCGTGTATGCCGCGGGCGTCCTCGTCGCGCTGCTCGTCACCGGCCGGTGGTCGGACGCCGTGGGCCGCCGCCCGCTGCTCCTCGGGGGTCTCGGGCTCGCCCTCCTCAGCGACCTCGTCTTCCTCGCCGCGACCGACACGTGGGTGCTGCTGATCGGTCGCGTCCTCTCCGGCTTCTCCGCGGGCGTCTACGTCGGCACCGCCACTGCCGCCGTCATCGAGTCGGCCACCCCGGCGTGGAAGGACCGCGCCCCGCTCGTCGCGACGGTCGCCAACGTCGGGGGCCTCGGGCTCGGGCCGATGCTCGCGGCCGTCCTCGTCGACCTCCTGCCGTGGCCGACGCAGCTGTCCTTCGTCGTCCATATCGTCCTCGTGCTGGCCGCGACCGCCCTGGTGTGGCGCGCGCCGGAGACGGTCGAGGTCGAGCCCGGGGCCCGGCTGCAGCTGCGGAGGCCGAGCGTGCCGGGGCCGGTGCGCAGCACCTTCGTCGCCGCGAGCATCGTCGGCTTCGCCGGCTTCGCGGTCATGGGGCTGATGACGGCCGTGTCGCCGCGACTCGTGGAGCGGGCCGTCCCGGGCGCTGGCCAGGTGCTCAGCGTGCTCGTCGTCTTCGTGCTCTTCGTCGCCTCCGTCGGCAGCCAGGTCGTCCTCAACCGGATGCAGCTGGCACGCGCCGTCAACCTCGGGTGCGGGCTGCTCGTGCTCGGCATGCTGCTGCTCGCCGTCGCCATCGGCACCGACTCGCTCGCCCTCATGCTCGTCGCGGCGGTCGCCTCGGGCGCCGGTCAGGGACTCTCCTTCAGCAAGGGGCTCGCCTCCGTCCTCACCCGCACCGAACCCGATGACCGCGCCGGCCTGACCTCGGCGTTCTTCGTCGTCGCCTACGTCGCCATCTCGCTGCCCGTCGTCGGTGACGGGCTCGCGTCGCAGAAGTGGGGGCTCGGTCCCGCCGGGGTGTGGTTCTCGGTCGCCGTCGCCGGGCTCGCCGTCGCCGCCCTCGTGGCCCTCGTCGTCGACCAGCGCCGCGTCGAGTACGCCTGACGCCGGCTCTCTCCACCTCCACACCCGCTGGCTCCCCCACCCCCGGACCGCTGAGGTCCACGCGGCATACGGGACACGCGGCATACGGGACGAGCGGGCGGGCGTATGCCGCCTCCTCAGCAGGCGGGCGGCCGCGGGCGAGCCTCAGGTCGGGACGGTGACGTCCTTCTGCCAGGACTCGGTCGTGTGGTGCAGCACCCAGCCCATCGAGCGGTAGAGGCCGTCGGCTCCCGTCGGTGAGTCGGCATCCACCTCGAGGTCGACCCGGTCCCGGCCCCGCTCGACGGCATCCTCCATGACGGCGTGCAGCAGCGCCTTCGCGACGCCCCGGCCGCGGGCCCTGCGGTGGACGCCGATGTAGTCGACGTAGCTGCCCTCGACCCCGGGGGCGCCAGGAGCCAGCACCGAGGCGACGAGGGCGCCACCGAGGACGGGGTCCCCGTCGACCTCGACGAGGGCCAACCACCAATGGTCCCAACGGTGCCCGGGGTCGGCCCGGAGCCGGGTGGCGAACTCGGGGAAGCTCTCGCGGTAGGAGTTGAAGTGGTCCTCGAAGGACTCCTCGAGCACCCGGTGGACGGCCTGGAGGTCCTCGGCCACGGGCAGCGTCGTGCCGTCGCCGAGGTCGTGGACGCCGACCCGGCGCACCACCACGCCGTCGCGGGGAGCGGGGAAGGTCTCGGCCGGGTCGACGGGCCGCGTCAGGTTGAGCCACGTCCGGGCGCAGCGGTATCCGGCCCGGTGGAGCCACTCCCGCTTGAGGTCGTCGTCCCGGTCGAGGAGCGCGTCGAGCTGCGTCGTGAGGACGTCACGCTCCCGGCCGTAGTCGAGGGCCACCGACTCGAGCCAGGCGAGGAGCCCGTCCGCCACCGTGTCGAGCACGACCGCCGGGACGTGGTCGACGTCCAGCGTCAGCTCGACCTCGGTGCGACCAGCAGCCCGGTCGTGCACGGTCGCCCACCCCCGGATCACGCCGTCGGGATCGAGGGCGACGACCTGTCGGCGGGTCCACGACGCGAGCCCGACCACCTCGGCGACGATGCCGTCCCGGTCGGCGGAACCCTCACCGCGGGTGCGACGCCGCCGGGCCGTGCCCAGCTCGACGAGGCGGTCGACGTCGTCGACGACCGGCACCCGGGCATACCAGCCGTCGGGCAGGCTCGGGGCAGGGCCCTGCGGGAGTGTGGTCACCAGGAGCCGGAGCTCGAACCGCCACCGCCCCCGCCGCCGAAGCCACCGCCGCCGAAGCCCGACCCGCCGGACCCGCCGGAGGTGGCGGTCGCGGCGAAGGTGCCACCCGCCGAGGACGCGAACGACCCCACGCCGGAGGCGATGCTCGTGAAGTTGGGGAACGCGGCGCCGCTGTAGATGTACCAGGACGGCATGAGCAGCGGCTGGTTCGCCGCTGCGGCGGCCTCGGCGACCTTCTGGAACGTGCCGGCCCAGCGGTCGGCGACACCGAAGACGATCGCGTAGGGGAGGTAGCGGCTGAAGATCGACTGGGCCTCCTCGAACCTGATCTGGCCGGCTTCGGCAGTCTCGAGATACTTCTTGAAGCCGAGGGCCTGGACGTTCATCGCCGAGCCCTCCGCCGTCTTGGCCGCCATCCGCTTGCCGAGCACGCGGAAGATCAGGCCGGCGATGATCAGCCCGATCCCGAGGATGACCCCGGACGGGATGCCGATACCGATCCCTCCGGTACGGTCGATGTCGGAGGTCGGCTTGGCCAGGAAGAAGATCGATGCGACGCCCGCGCCGATGAGGACGAAGCCCGCTCCCTGCCAGATCCCCCGCTGGGACTGGGGCGACTTGCGGAACCACCCGCGCTGGACGACCTCCTCGTACATCTGCGCCTTGGCGGCCGTGAGCGTGGTGTTGAACTTGTACTTCAGGTCGCTCAGCTGGACGGGGTTGGAGGTCTCGAATATCCCCTCGAGGATGGTCGACTCGTAGGCCCGCAGCGGCGGCTGGTTGGGGTCGGGGTTGAGCCGGGTGAGGGTCCAGTCCGTCCGGGAGAACATCCCGCCGCTCGGGGCCTCCTCGATCCGCAGGTATCCCCGGACGGCGAGGTCGACGACGGTCGCCGAGACGTCGACGGTGTCGACGCTCTCGTCGATGATCGTGCCGACCATCCCCGGCTGGACCCCGGCCGGCGGGGTGAACTGCACGGCGATCGTCGGGCGGGCAGCGTGCACCGTCGGGGCCGACGCCACGGCGCCGTCCGTCACGCCCGGGGTCAGGCCGGGGGTGAGGCCGGCGTAGTACTCGTCGCGGCCGCGGTGCGCGACGAGCGTCCCCATCAGGCCGCCCGCGACGACGGGTACGAGCAGGCCGCCTCCCAGCGCGAGACCGGTGAGCGCCTTCGCCTGTGCCGCATCGACGCTCGAGGTGCCGCTGCGGATGTCCGGGGCGAGCGCACTGAAGCCCGCACGCGGCAGCTTGGTCGCGACGGTGATGTCCTCGCCGGACAGCACGTTGCTCGCCGAGAACATCGCCGGGTTGCCGGGCGTGGCGCTCCCGCACGGGTCGGTGGTGCCGCTGCCGCGGTAGCAGGCCGCTTCGGTCACCCCACCGGGGCCGGAGACCTCGACGGTGACCGCGTCCTTGGGGACGGTGTCGTCCTTGAAGATGTTGTAGTAGAACTCCGCGTGGTCCGTGAACGGGTTGACGACGTTGGCCAGGTGATAGGTCAGCAGATAGGTCTGGGTGCCGGTGACCGTCTGGTTGGCGTCGCCGATCTTGATCGTCGTGACGGCGCCCGCGTCGGTGAGCGTGAAGGCACTGGGGGCCCCGCTGGGGCTGCTCACCTTGACGTCGCCGATGGAGTAGTAGCGGTAGGTGTCGTTGTTGGTGGTGGTGGCCTGCTGGCGCACGACGATGTCACGGTAGATGCCGTGGTGGGTGCCCGGCCCGAAGCTGTAGGCGATGGACTCCGTGAACGTCGCGCCGCCCTGCTGGTCCAGGACGACCTTGTCGTCGAAGGTGGTCATCGAGTCGTGGTCGGCGGCGGCGGGCACGGACCACGGGCTCACCCCCGCCTTCGTCGCGGCGGCCGGCGCAGAAGCCGGCGCGGCCCAGGCCGTCGCCGGCAGGGCGACCATGAGCGCGAGCGCCGCGAGCACGGCATACAGGGCTCCGAAGCGGTGGATCGACCCGGTGCGACTCATCGGTGCTCCTTGGTGCTCATGGCGCGATCGGCCTCGCGCTTGTCCTGGCGTTCACGCAGCGCGTAACGCTTGTCGTACTCCTTCTTGCCGGTCGCGACGGCGATCTCCACCTTGGCGCGGCCGTCCTTGAAGTAGACCGACAGGGGCACGATGGTCCGCCCGCTCTCCTTGGTCTTCGCCTCGATCTTGCGCAGCTCCTCACGGTGCAGCAGCAGCTTGCGACGACGCCTCGGTGCGTGGTTGGTCCAGGTGCCCTGGGTGTACTCAGGGATGTGGACGCCTTCCAGCCACAGCTCGTTCCCGGTGAACTGGGCGAATCCGTCGACGAGGGAACACCGCCCGGCGCGCAGCGCCTTGACCTCGGTGCCCCAGAGAGCCATCCCCGCCTCGTAGGTGTCACCGATGTGGTAGTCGTGGCGAGCCTTGCGGTTGCTCGCCACGACCTTCTGACCGCGTTCCTTGACCACTTGGGTGTCTTCCTGCTGAGGTGCCCCGGCCTGCGGCCCCGGCACCAGGACTGAGGCGACCCGGTATGCCGGGTGCACCACTGCTCGCCGACAACGCTACCCGTTCTGCTGCTCGAGGCCGCGAACCATTGGTGGTGAGGGGCGGTCCGGCAGGACGGTCAGATCCACTTCCGCGGGTTGACGAACTGACCGTTCTCGAGGGTCTCGAAGTGGAGGTGGCAGCCGGTGGACCAGCCGGTGGTCCCGGAGTAGGCGATCAGCTGGCCGCGCTTCACCGGGCCGGAGGTGACGACGAACGAGCTGAGGTGGTTGTAGGTCGTGGCGAGGTCGACCCCGCTGATGATCCCGTGGTCGATGACCACCCGGTTGCCGTCGGCGCCGCCCCAGCCGGCGCTGATGACCGTGCCGTCGGCCGTGGCGAAGACCGCGGTGCCGCAGGGGATGCCGAAGTCGGTGCCCGAGTGCAGGCCCCACGTGTGGTAGATCGGGTGGAGGCGCATCCCGAACTCCGAGGTGATCGGGCCGTTCGCGGGATAGCTGAGGAAGCCGGTCGACCCGGTCGCGGGGACGTAGTTCTGGCCGGCGGCCCGGGCACTCGCTGCTCTGGCCGCCTCGGCGGCCCGAGCCGCCGCGGCCTGGGCCACGAGCATCGCCTGCAGCCGGGCCTGCTCGGCCGCAGCCACCGCGAGGCGCGCCTGCTCGCCCTTCTTCTGCGCGTCGAGCGAGTGAGCGAGCGCGGCCTGCTGCTTCTGCAGCGCCAGGAGACGCGACTGGGCGCGCTGCGCCACGTCCCGCGCGCTCGACGCCGTGGTGAGGGCTGCCTGGACCTGGGCCTTGAGGGTGACGATCTCGGCCCGGACGGAGGTGAGGTAGGCCTTCTGGGCCACGTCCTCCGCCTTCGCGTTCTGCAGGTCGGTGATGGCGGCGTTGGTCAGGGAGGTGATCGTGTCGGCGAGCACCAGGCGGGTGGCGAAGTCGTCGGCGCTCGTGGCCCCGAGGGCGACCGACAGCTGCGAGCTGCCGCCGCCCTGGAAGGCGTCGGCCGCGAAGTTGTCCAGCGTGGACTGGGTGTCGACCAGCTCCTGCGCATGGGTCTTCGCGCTCTCGACCGAGCGCGCCTCGTCGGCGGTGGCGACCGCGAGCTGTGCGGCGACGTCGTCGTTGCGTTCGTCAGCCGCCTTCTCGCGCTGCTGCGCGGAAGCCAGGGCGGCTTGGGCGGCCGGCACCTTGGCGGAGGTCGCCTGCCAGGCCTGGTAAGCGCTGACCAGCGCCGTGGAGGTGCCCTCGAGCGCGTCCTGCAGCTGCTGGACCTGGGCGTCAACCTTCTGCTTGTCGCCACCGGTGTCGGCCGAGACCGACGTCGCGAGAGGGATGCCGAGAGCCGACACGCAGCAGAGGGAGACCCCGACCGCGAGCGTGCGGTCGAGGACCCGGCGTCTCGTGCTGCGCAGGTGCCTCATTGACCCCATTGGTACCACGATTCCCTCCAGCACCATCGGTGCGGCGCGCCGGTTCCCGCTGGGTTGGTGGGCCTGGACTACCTACACCCGAAGGTAGCGCCGGAGGGTGAACCCGGAGGTGAATATCGCCAGAAGGACGACGCCGCCGATGACCCAGGGCGCGATGAGGACGACGTCGGCGGTCCCGATGAACGCGGTATCGAGCAGCGCGTTGCTGAGGTAGCCCGAGATGCCGTAGCGGACCGTGGCATAGAGCAGCCACATCGCCAGGCCGGCGCCGATGATCGCCGACACCACCGTCTCCATGATGAAGGGGAACTGGATGGTGAGGTTGGAGGCCCCGACGAGTCGCATGATGCCGGTCTCCCGGCGCCTGCTGAAGGCGGTCTGGCGGATCGTCGTGGCCATCAGGAGCGTCGCGCAGACGACCATGAGCACAGCGAGGCTGATGGCCGACCACGACACGACGTTCATGAAGGTGAAGAACTTGTCGAGCAGCTGCTTCTGGTCCTGGACCTTGCCGACACCTGGCGCGCCCTGGAACGAGCTGGCGATGACGTCGTACTTGCCGGGGTCGTTGAGCGAGACGCGGAACGAGTCGGCGAAGGCGCGCTCGGTCGCCTGGTCGCCCAGCGGGGAGTTCTTGAACTGCTCCTTGAAGCGCGCGTAGGCCTGGGCCTGGGACTCGTAGTAGACGTCCTTGACCGTCGGCTTCATCTGCTCAAGCTGGGCCTGCAGCTGGTCGCGCTGCGCCGGCGTCGTCGCCGCGCCCGCGCAGTTGGGGTAGAGCGACTTGTCGACGCACAGGAAGATCGAGACCTGGACGCGGTCGAACCAGTAGTCCTTCATCGTGTCGACCTGCCGTTGGGCGAGCAGGCCGAGACCGAGGAGATACATCGAGATCATCGTCACGAGGACGACGGAGACGACCATCGAGACGTTGCGACGCAGGCCGTTGCCGATCTCGCCGAGCATGAAGGTGGCGCGCATCAGCGGGTCACCTCGCTGACCTCGGGACGTTGCCGGGTGACCGGACCGGTCTCACCGGGCTCGCGGGGCGGCATACCGGGCTCAGCGGGCGGCATACCGGGCTCGCGGGGCGGCATACCGGACGAGCGGGGGCGCGGGCGCTCGCCGTGCGGGACCACCGACGAGGCGATGCCGTAGCCACCGCGGCTCTGGTCGCGCATCACCTGGCCGAGCCGCAGCTCGACGACGCGCTTGCGGTAGGTGTTGACGATCTCCTCGTCGTGCGTCGCCATGACGATCGTCGTGCCCGAGCGGTTGATCCGGTCGAGGAGGGCGACGATGTCGATGCTCGTGGCGGGGTCGAGGTTGCCGGTCGGCTCGTCCGCGAGGAGGATCGCCGGCTTGTTGACGATGGCCCGCGCGATCGCGACGCGCTGCTGCTCACCGCCGGACAGCTCGTGCGGGAGCCGCTTCTCCTTGCCCTCGAGGCCGACGGTCGCGAGGGTCTCCGGCACGGTCTGGCGGATGATCGAGCGGGACTTGCCGATCACCTGCAGGGCGAAGGCGACGTTCTGGAAGACCGTCTTGTTGGGGAGCAGCCGGAAGTCCTGGAAGACAACCCCGATCTCGCGGCGCAGCTGGGGGACCTTGCGGTCGGGCAACGTGGCGAGGTCCCGCCCGGCGACGAGGATGGTGCCCGAGGTCGGCACCTCCTCCTTGAGCGCGAGCCGCAGCAGCGTCGACTTGCCCGAGCCGGACTGACCGACCACGAAGACGAACTCACCGCGCTCGACCTCGAGGGAGACGCTGTCGAGCGCCGGTCTCGTGGTGCGCGGATAGGACTTGGTGACGGTGTCGAAGAGGATCATGGCGAGCCTTTGCACGTGCGCAGTCGGGCGAGCACGGGCAGTCGGCCCGCACGCGCTTCGAGGGTACGGCGCGAACCTCGGCCAGCCGGGTTATCGCGGCCTCGTGGCGTGGCGGGTGGGGCTGTGGTGGTGATGGGACGGTGGATGGGACGGACAGATCGGGACGACTCAGGCGTCGGCGCGGGCCTGCTTCTCCGCCTTCTCCGCCTTCTCGGCCTTCTCGTGCTGCCGGTCGGCCTGCTTCTCGGCCCGGTCGGCCCGCTCCCGCTGGTCGACCTGCTCCTGCTGGTCGACCTTCTCCTGCTTGTCGGCCGCGACGATCTTCTCCTGGCCGAGCCGCCAGCGGATACCCGCCTCGATGAACCCGTCGATGTCGCCGTCGAAGACGCCGGTCGTGTTGCCCACCTCGAAGTCGGTGCGCAGGTCCTTGACCATCTGGTAGGGGTGCAGGACGTAGGAGCGCATCTGGTCGCCCCACGAGGCCTTGATGTCGCCCGCCATCTCCTTCTTCGTCGCGTTCTCCTCCGCCTTGCGCACGAGCAGGAGGCGGGACTGGAGCACCCGCAACGCGGCAGCGCGGTTCTGGATCTGCGACTTCTCGTTCTGCATCGAGACGACGATGCCGGTCGGGAGGTGGGTCATCCGGACCGCGGAGTCGGTCGTGTTGACCGACTGGCCGCCGGGGCCCGACGAGCGGAAGACGTCGACCTTGATCTCGTTGTCGGGAATCTCGACGGAGTCGTCGGACTCGATGAGCGGGATGACCTCGACCGCGGCGAAGGAGGTCTGCCGGCGGCCCTGGTTGTCGAACGGGCTGATCCGCACCAGCCGGTGGGTGCCGGCCTCGACGCCGAGGTTGCCGAAGGCGTAGGGGACGTTGACCTCGAAGGTGGCGGACTTGAGCCCGGCCTCCTCCGCGTAGGAGGTGTCCATGACTTTGGTGGGATAACCGTGCCGCTCGGCCCAGCGCAGGTACATCCGCATCAGCATCTCGGCGAAGTCGGCCGCGTCGACGCCGCCCGCGCCGGAGCGGATCGTGACGACGGCCTCGCGCTCGTCGTACTCCCCGCTGAGCAGGGTGCGCACCTCGAGCTCGCCGACCGCCTTGGTGACGCCGGTCAGCTCGCGCTCCGCCTCGGCCATCGTGGCGGGGTCGCCGCCGTCCTCGGTGCCCATCTCGACGAGGGTCTCGAGGTCGTCGATCCGGCCGTCCATCTCCACCACGCGCTCGAGCTCGGAGTTGGCGCGGGACAGCGCCGAGGTGACCTTCTGCGCCTTGTCCTGGTCGTCCCAGAGGTCCGGCGCGGAGGCCTGCTGCTCGAGGTCGGCGATGCGGGTCCGCAGCGTCTCGAGGTCGGTCACCTCGCGCACGGTGTCCATGGTCGCGCGCAGGGTCTTGATCTCTTCCGGGAAGTCGACAGCCACGAGGAGTCAGCCTACGGCAGGCTGAGGGGGTGGCACCGATCCCCGACCTCGAGCGCCTCGTCCGCGCCCAGGACGGTGGCGGCCCACCCTCAAGGGCCCCGGAGTATGCCGGGTGCGGGACTGCGTGCGCCGCCAGACATGCAGAGGAGCGCCAGCGGCGCGGCATACCCGGACAGAGTCGGACACGATCCAGTCCTCTGTATGTTCGACTGACCGCCTCCGCCGAGGAGGAGAGCGTGCGGTTCGTC
>NZ_JANXRJ010000045.1 GCF_025353065.1 Lapillicoccus sp. | reverse complement strand
TCAGGAGGATCGCGCCCTGGCAGAACACGCGGTAGATCGACGCGGCCACCTCGGCGCACCTCGGCGTGATCCCCCCGACGATGCGGTCGTTGGTGATCATCTCGATCATGATGCGTCCGGGCAGCACGCGCTCGGGGCAGTGGGCGATGTGGACGTCCGGCAGGCCTTCGCCGATGTGCGGCATCCGCAGGTCGGGACGCAGCTCGCCGATCCACTCGCTGATCAGCCGTGAGGTGCCGGGTGGCGACGTGGACTCGAGGATGACGAGCTCGCCCCCGTGCAGCTGCGGAGCGATGCTCTCGACCGCCGAACGGATGTAGGAGAGGTCGGCGGTGTGGTCGTCGTTGAACGGGGTCGGGACGGCGACGATGTAGGCGTCGGCGTGCGGCATCTCCGTCGTCGACTTGAGGCGACCCATGCTGACCGCCCCGCTGACGGCGATGGCGAGGTCGGGCTCGACGAAGGGGACCTCACCGCGCTCGACCGCCGCGACGGTCGCCGGGTTGACGTCGACGCCGATGACCTCGATGCCGCGGGTCGCGAGGACCACGGCTGTCGGCAGCCCGATGTAGCCGAGGCCGATGACGGCGACGGTCCCGCTGAAGATCTCATCCATGGTGTGCTCCCCGAGGGTGGTGCTGGCGTGATGTGCGGACGGCGTCCCGGGCGACGAGCAGGACGAAGGCGGAGTTGGTGCGGAGGTAGCGCCGCCACATGCGGCTCGGCTCCTGGATCAGGCGGTAGGCCCATTCCATGCCGGCGCCCTGCCAGGCCTTGGGCGCCCGCTTGGTCACCCCGGCCATGACGTCGAACGACCCGCCGACCCCGTGCATGACAGGGACGTCGAGCGTGGCGCCGTAGGTCCCCAGGAAGATCTCCTTCTTCGGCGAGGTGATGCCGAGGAAGAGCATGTCGGGGGCCGCCTCGCGGATGTCGGCGGCGACCTGCGCCGAGTCCTCGGCCGCGTAGTAGCCGTCGCGGTGGCCGGCGATGCGCAGGGTCGGCCACCGTGTGGTGATGGCCTCGATGAGCGCCTCGAGCACCTCGGGCCGGGCGCCGAGGAGGTAGACGCTGCGTCCGTCGTCGGCGGCGACCTGCAGCAGGGCCGCGAAGAGGTCGATGCCGGCCACCCGCTCCGGTAGCGGCTTGCCGAGGACGCGGCTGGCCCAGACGACGGACTGGCCGTCGGCGACGAGCAGGTCGCACTCCAGCAGGGAGTCGCGCAGGACGTGGTCGCTGCGGAGGTTGACGGCCTTGGCCGCGTTGACGACGCCGACGAGCATCGGGCTCCGGGCGGTCAGCGCGTCTCGGCACTGCTGGACGGCCTCGTCGAGGGTCACGGCGTCGAACGAGAGCCCGAACAGGTCGCGTCGCAGCCCGGGCAGGGTCACGGCCCGCAACGGGGCCGGCCCGACCCCGAGGTCGGTGGTCAGCAGTGCTGCAGGTCGCAGAAGGGGCTCGCTCAGTACTGGGACGACTGCCGCTGGGACGACTGCCGCAGGCTTGTCTGTCAGGAGGTCATGCACGAGAGGCTTCCTCTGTCAGTAGGGCGGTGGCCGCGGTGCCCTGGCGCAGCCAGGCGTAGAGGAGCCAGCCGAGCTCGTAGGGTCGGCACTCGTGGTCGACCAGGGTGGTGGGGAAGGCGCGGTCCAGACCGGGGAGGGTGAAACCCGGTCGCAGGGACGTCGTGACGGCGCTGAGCTTGCGGGCAGCCTTCGCCGGCTCGCGCCGGCCGACCTTGCGCCAGACGACGCCCAACCGGTCGTCGACCAGCTCCTCGAGCACCTCAGGGTGCGTGGTCAGCCACGAGAGGCCTGTGACGATCGCCGCACGGTGGTCGTCGCCGCCGGCGTCGAACAGGTCGAACAGGGCCATTGGTGCCATGGCGTGCTGGTGGACGCTGTAGACAGGGAAGCCCTCCACGACCGAGCCGGTACGGGAGTCGTAGTGCCACCACCACTGCCCGGCCTCGCCCTGCAGGGCACAGATCCGCTGAGCGCAGGCGTTGGCCGCGGTCAGTGCCGCGCCGTCGGCGCGCACGGCAGCCATCCGCGCCAGGGCCTGGATCGGGTAGACCTGATCGGCGAAGGATCCGACGTGCGAACGGAACCGCCCCAGCGCGGTCGGCGGCAGGGCGTGCGGGAAGAGCCCGGTCGGTCCCTGCTCCGCGAGCAGCCGGTCGCGTGCGGTCGTCACCACGTCGTCGGTGTCGCCGAGGTAGGCCGAGGCGACTGCCGCCGTGAGCATCCAGGCCACGTCGATGGTCGGAAGCGGATCGCCCGAGGCGAGCATGTCCCGCATCCGGCTGAATAGGGTGTCAGCGTGGCGCTGCTCGACCTCCGCCACGGCCCAGGCGGCCAGCGCGATGGCGCCGGGGTCGGCGTCCCGCTCGGCCCGCTTGGCGACGGCTGCCGACAGCTCGGCGGCGGTGAGTCCGGACAGGACCCGACGCTGCGTCGCCTCCGGCGTGTGCCGCAGGCCGAGGGCGACGATCGCGGCATACCGCAGATTCGTGCCTTCCTGGACCAGGTGCGGGCCCGTCGCCGACGGGACCCCCCGCACGGTCTGGACGAACGCGCGGGAGTCCGGGCGGTACATCTGCGGCAGCCCGTCCAGCGCACACCGCACGAGGCGGTCGACGGACGCGGCGATGGTCGGGCCGATGGTGGCATTGAACGGGCCGCCGACGAGGTCGGTGGCGATGTGGTGAGTCACTGCAGGATCCTCCGAGTTCACCCGTGACACGTTTGAGGAACCGGCGAGCCCCCCAAAGGCTCATGGGCCGGAACACTTCGACTTTAAGGTGGGATCTGCCCGTGTGTCCCGGGAATCGAAGCGTCTGTCCACTTTGGTCTTTCATTCCGCTTTCTGACGGTCTGTGAGGTTCGAAAACCGTTGTCCCACCGTCGAGCCGGCTCCGCAGGGCGGCCCTGTGGCGCCGCCCAAACGGAAGGAGGTGCCCCGGGGCCGCCAAGATACGTCCGCGCGGTTGCCGGCCGCGAGAACCCCGCTCGGGTGCACTGAGCGGAGAAGTGTGACGTCATCCACCGGGCAGGGAAAATACCGGGGAGTACGGTACCGTCCTCGTCGGAGCAGGGCTCGATGCGGAGCGGGGACCTTTCTGGGTGTTGTGTCCGCTTTGTTGAGGTCTATAGGTGGGCAGTACGGACTGGCCAACACGGTGTTCGCTGAATGTTGGCCGATTCTGTGTGCGGACGGTGGGATCTTCCGCAACACTTGTCCTCAGCAATCGGGGGGTTGGTCAGGAAGGGCTCGAGCACGCTGTTGGGTGGTGTGCTCGGGACGCACGAGAACCGGCGCCGTGGGCGTCGGCCGGTAGGGGATCAGACACTCTTGGTGGGGGCATCAACGTGACGGAGCAGCTTCAGCGTCTGGGCGGCCCTGCCGACCCTCCCGAACCTCCTGTGAGCCGAACCCTCGTGCGCCGCCGCCGTCGGTGGGAGGTCCGGTACCGCACCAGCGCCGCGATGGGGGACGTCGTGGTCGGCGCGATCGTCGTCCTCGTCCTCTACGTGCTGAAGTTCGGGCCCGACCTCGGTGACCGCGTCTGGCTGCTGTTCGCGGCGCCGCCGATCTGGCTTCTCGCTCTTCACGCGACCCAGACCTACCGTCCCCGCAACATCGGCACCGGGTTCGACGAGTACCGCGCGATCGGCAAGGCTGCCCTCCTCGTCGCCTGCGCGGCCGCCCTCGCCGGCTTCACCTTCGACATCCGGATGCCCCGGTCCATCGTCCTGCCCCTCGTGCCCCTGATGATGGTTGCAAGCCTGCTGTCGCACTGGTACCTCCGGCGTGACCTCTACAACCGCCGTCAGCAGGGTGAGTGCCTGGTCGACAC
>NZ_JANXRJ010000249.1 GCF_025353065.1 Lapillicoccus sp. | reverse complement strand
CCCGCGCCGCCACCGCCGCCCGCGCCACCCGTCCCGGTCCCCTGCCGCCGGGTCCCGCCGGTCTGTCCGTTCAGGCCGACCCCGCCGCCGCCGAAGCCCCGGATCTCGACGAGGACCTGGTCGCCCTCGCTGACCCCGGCGGTGATCTGGGTCGTCGCGCCACTCACGAGACCGAGGGTCACGGGGGTCGAGACCGTGCTCCCGTTCTTCACGAGCTGCACGACGCTCTGCCCGTTCAGGCTGCGGACGGCCGCCGTGGGCACCGTCACCGCGTCGGCGATCTGCCTGGTGACGATGGAGACGGTTGCCGAGCCGCCGGCATACAGGCCGGAGGGGGTGCCCGTCACCGACACGATCACGGGGAACGTCGCCGAACCGCTGGTGCCCGAGGTGGCGATGACGCCCACGGAGGTCACCGTGCCGAAGATCGGGGTCGTCGCGCCCGTGGGGGCGATGGTGGCTTGCAGCCCCTTCTTGACCGAGGCCAGATCGGCGCTGCCGACGGCCGCGTTGACGACCCAGGAGCTGGTCGAGATGACGACCACCTGGGCCGAGCTGCTGGTGCTGCTGGTGCCGCTGGTGCCGGCGGCACTCCCGGAGCCCCCGGAGCCGGCGGCACCGGACCCACCGGACCCACCGGACCCACCGGTAGAGCCGGACGAGACCGCGGTGCCCGCAGTGAGGTTGACCGTCGCCACCGTGCCGGAGATCGGAGAGGTCATCGTCGCTCCGGCGAGGTCGGTCTGGGCGGAGCTGCGCTTCAGGGTCGCCGAGTCGACCTGGGCCTGCGCGGCGGCGATCTGGGTGGTGGTGCCGGTGGCCTGCGCCGCGGTCAGCGCCGTCGTCGCCGAGTCGAGGTTGGCCTGGGCGAGGGCGAGGGCGTCCTGGAGGTTGGTGGGGTCGATCGTCGCCAGGACCTCGCCGGCGGTCACGACGTCGCCGACCGCCACCTTGACGGCGGTGACGGTCCCGGAGCCGGCGAAGCTGAGGTTCGACTGCGTCTTCGGCTCGATCGTGCCCGTCGCCGAGACGGTCTGCTTGAGCGTCTCCACGGTGGCGGCGACGGTGCGGGTCGTCGTCGTGGCTGCCGCTGCGGTGGACCGCGTCCTGGCCCAAGCCCCCACCGCACCGGCGACGATGATGACGGCGGCGACCATGACGATAAGCGGTTTGCGCCGCATCCGATGCCTCCCGGCCATGGGGGACCCACTTCCCGTTCGAGGGCGGGCCGCTTCCCGGACCGCCGATCGGACGCTATGACCCGTGCTTCCGCTCGGGCTGGCACGCACCTGTGCTCCCGCTGTGGGGACCCGCCGTCGGCGTGAGTGGACGCACTCGTTTGGCGGGTCACCTCTGTTGTATCTATCCTGAATGCATCATGAGTTTCACGATGCCGCCCTCCGCCGCAGCCCGGGTCTACGACCGGATCAAGCGCGACATCCTCGATGGTCAGCGTCCCGGGGGCACCTTCGTCACCGAGGGAGAGATCGCCGAGGCCACCGGCGTCTCGCGCACTCCCGTCCGCGAGGCCCTGCTGCGCCTCGAGGTGGAGGGTCTCGTGCGGCTCTACCCCAAGAAGGGCGCTCTCGTCGTCCCCGTCACCGCCGAGGCCGCGCACGACGTGCTCGAGGCCCGGCTCGTCATCGAGGAGTGGGCGGCCGGCGCGATGTGGCCGCGGCGCCACGAGGTGCTCACGCTGCTCGACCCCCTCCTCGCAGCGATGGCTGAGGCGCGGCGCGCCGGTGACGTCACGGCATTCGTCGAGCACGACCGCCACTTCCACGAGGTGATCGTCGCGGCCGCCGGCAACTCGGTGCTCGCCCACACCTATCAAGCCCTGCGCGATCGGCAGCTCACCATCGTCGCGACGCAGCTGCGGATGTCGGACGCCCGGCTGGACGAGGCACTGAGCGGACACCGTCAGCTGCTCGACCTGCTCCGGTCCGGCACGAAGGCGGCATACGTCCGACTGACCCGCACCCACGTGCAGGGCGCCATCGCGCGGCTGCGGGGCAGCCGGTGAGCACGCTGACCCCCGCCCGGCTCCAGCTCCACGACATCGGCGGTCGCCGCGCGTATGCCGTCTGGGCCGCCGCGCTCGCCGTCTACGTCCTCAGCATCTTCCACCGCACCTCCCTCGGCGTCGCCGGGCTCATCGCGGCCGACCGGTTCCACATCACGGCCTCCCAGCTCGCGACCTTCACCGTCGTGCAGCTCCTCGTCTACGCCGCGATGCAGATCCCGGTAGGCGTCCTGCTCGACCGCTACGGCTCGCGGCGCCTGCTCCTCGTGGGCCTCGGCCTGATGACGATCGGACAGTTCTGGTTCGCCTTCGCGGGGACCTATGCGGTGGGGCTGAGCGCCCGCATCCTCGTCGGCGCCGGCGACGCGATGATCTTCGTCAGCGTCATGCGCGTCACCGCGCTGTGGTTCCGGGTGCGGCAGATCCCGCTCCTCACCCAGTTGACGGGTCAGGTCGGGCAGCTCGGGGCGATCGCCGCGTCCTTCCCCCTCTCCGCCGCCCTCCACTCGATCGGCTGGCGCGCGTCGTTCCTCATCGCCTCGGGTCTTGGGCTCGTGCTCGCCGTCGTCCTCGTGCTCGTCGTCAAGGACTCGCCGTTCGAGGGGACCCCCCAGGAGCCGATCCGGGTGCACACCGTCGTCGCCAACCTCCGGACGACGTGGGGCACGCCCGGCACCCGGCTGGGACTGTGGTCGCACTTCACCAGCCAGTTCTCGCAAACGGTGTTCACCCTGCTCTGGGGGTTCCCTTTCCTCGTCAAGGGCGAGGGCCTCAGCGAGACCGCGGCCAGCACCCTCCTCGTCGTCATCACCGCGAGCGCCATGGTCTTCGGTCCGGTCCTCGGCCAGCTCGTCGCCCGGCACCCTTACCACCGCTCGCAGTACGTGCTGGCGATCGTCGTCTCGATCGCTGCCGTCTGGACGCTCGTCCTGCTCTGGCCGGGGCCGGCTCCGCTCGGCGTGCTCGTCCTGCTCGTCGTCGTCTCCGCGCTCGGCGGACCGGGGTCCATGGTCGGCCTCGACCTGGCCCGGACCTTCAACCCCCAGCACCGGCTGGGCTCGGCCATCGGCATCGCCAACATCGGCGGTTTCGTGGCGTCGCTGCTGACGATGGGTCTGATCGGCGTCGTCCTGGACCACCTCGAGCCGCGTGGTCCGCAGTTCTACGACCTGGGCGACTTCCGGATCGCGATGTGCGTGCAGTACCTCTTCTGGGTCATCGGCGGCGTGCAGGTATGGCGTCACCGGCGGCGGACCCGGGGCCACCTGGCCCGGACCAACCCCGAGGGCATGGCCGCGCTGCGACGCGGAGACTCGGCGCTGCCGGGGATCTCGACGCCCTGAGACCGGTTCGAGGCTCCGGGGAGAGTTCGAGCGCGGTGACGCCATCAGGCGTCACCGCGCTCATCAGCCCCTCACAGGGGGGACGGAGGGGCCGGTGCCCACCGCACGGGCCCAGGGGGGGACGCCCGCGGGGGCAGACGCCAGCCTACGTGGACGGTTGACCGTTCAGTCACCGAATCATCAATAGTCCCGAATGTCCTACGGACCGGCGCGTGCTCGTCGTGCCGAGACGGCCGTTACCCTCGCCAGGTGCCTCCCGACGCGCCGCTCGACACCCCGCCCGACATCCCGCCCGACATCGGGTCTCCCCCCTCCGGCGCCGGGACTCCGCCCTCCGGTGGCTGGCCGATCACCGGGGTGATCTTCGACTTCCACTCGACGCTCGTCAGCGGGGGCGACCCCCACGGGTGGCTCGTCGACGCCTGGCAACGCCTGGAGCGCCCCGGTGTCCCCGCGGACGCTCTCGATGCCGCCGGCCTGGCCGGCTTCCTGGACCGCATCTGGGAGCACGCCCGACCCCTCGACCCGGCCAACACCCGCGACCTCTCTCCCGAGCTCCACCGCGAGGTCTTCGACACGACGATCGTCTCCGCGCCGGGCTACGACGCCGATCTCGCCGACGCCCTGTATGCCGCGATGCCCGGTCGCTGGGCGGCCTACGACGATGCCGGGGCGACGCTGGACACGTTGCGCACGAGGGGGGTTCGCACCGCCATCCTGTCCAACGTCGGCTTCGACCTGCGGCCGGTGCTCGACCGCAACGGGCTCGCCGGGCGGTTCGACGTGCTGGTGATGTCCTACGAGGTCGGTGTGGCCAAACCACGTCCGGAGATCTTCGCCCGGACGCTCGGGCTGCTCGGCGTCGAGGCGCACGAGGCGCTGATGGTCGGCGACAGCTGGCACGACGACGCCGCAGCGGCTGCTCTCGGCATCCGGACCCTCATCCTGCCCCGCACCGACGGCCCGGTCCACGGTCTCGACATCGTCCTACGACTCGTCGGCTGACCGGCACACCCCTCTCGCCCCCGCCTTCTGACGACGTCCGCGGAAAGGGTCGTTCTCGCGACCGGTCCCGCGGACGCAAGCACTAGAGCGGGAGCACCGGGCCCGTCCAGCGGCGGCGCAGCCACCGGTCGTGGCTCGTCACGATCACGGTGCCGCTCGACCGGCCGAGGGCCTCCTCCAGATCGGCCGCGAGCGCCAGCGAGATGTGGTTGGTCGGCTCGTCGAGGAGCAGCAGGTCCGGCTGCAGCGCGACGACGAGGGCTAGTGCCAGCCGGCGTTGCTGCCCGACGCTGAGGACCGCGACCGGCTTGCCGAGCTCCCGCGGGTGGAGCAGCCCGAGGTCACCGAGCGGGGGGGCGTCCAGCACGCCGGCGGTGGCGACGTAGGCGGCATACACCTCGTGGGCGGTGCGGTCGGGCCGGTCGAAGGTGACGTCCTGCGGCAGGTAGCCGATCTGCTCCGCACGCACCCGCACGTCGCCGCCGGTCGGCTCGAGCTCACCGGCCAGGACCGCGAGCAGGGTCGACTTGCCGCTGCCGTTGGGCCCGGTCACCAGGAGGTGCTCGCCGGGCTCGACCGCGAGGGTCGGCACCTCGACGCGGCCGGGCACGACGAGGTCGCGGACGAGCACGCTGCCCGGCCCCTCGGCGAGCCGTCCCCCGAAGGTCAGCGGTCGTGGCGGCTTGGGGATCTGCGCGCGCTCGAGCACCTCGATGCGGCGCTGGACGTCGTGCACCCGACGCGCGACGCTTCGGGCCACCTTGGCGCCCTTGAACTTGTAAATGCTCTTGTCGTTGTCGCGGGGGCCGCGGTCGTGAGCGACCGTCCGGGCCGTCGTCTGCTCGGCGAGGCGCAGGGCGCCCAGCTCCTCGCGCTGCGCGAGGAAGGCCTCCTCCCAACGGCGCCGGCCCTTCCGCCGCGCTCCGAGGTATGCCGTGAAGTCACCGGAGAACCGCGACCCGCCTTCGCCGTCGATCCCGAAGTACGAGGGGTCGAGGTCGACGACGACCGCCGCGGTCCGGTCGAGGAAGACGCGGTCGTGGCTCGCGACGACGACCACCCCGGGCGCCGAGAGGACGAACTCCTCGATGTGAGACATCGCCTCGTCGTCGAGGTGGTTGGTCGGTTCGTCGAGCAGGACGCAGTCCGGCCGACGCACGATGATCGCCGCCAGCGCCAGACGGGTGCGCTCCCCGCCCGACAGCTCGGCGACCGGTCGGTCGTGGGGCAGGTGACCGACCCCGAGC
>NZ_JANXRJ010000003.1 GCF_025353065.1 Lapillicoccus sp. | reverse complement strand
CCAACAGCCTGTTGGACGATCACGTCTCGGGGCCAGGCTTGGGCCAGCTTGCGCATCGAGTAGAGGTTGCTGCGGGACAGGCCGCGCATGTCGGGGAACGCGGCGCGCAGGTCGGTCGCCAGTCGGTCTACAACGGTCGCGCCCCAGCCCTGGGCGTCCTGACGCTCGACGATGGCCGCGCCGAGGTCCCAGTACAGGGTCAGGAGCTCGGTGTTGACGACCCGGGTCGCGCGCAGCCGGGCGGTGGCGACCTGCTCCTTCAGCCGGGCCAGCAGCGCGGGGTATCCCTCGGGTGCCACCGACGGAACGTTCACCAACGAGTCATCCCCACCCGGCGGCCGCCGACCCGTCCGGGGCGGGTGCGCACCATCACCCCGGTAGACCGCGGCGGACGCGTGCCGGCCGGCGTGAGAGCACCGTGCCGGCGGTGATGAACGGCGACAACGCCCGCAGCAGCTCCTGCTGATTTCGGACTGTCAGGTCAACCGAGTACACCGTCTCCTTGAACGAGAACACCACCGTCTCTGCCCCCTCTGTCCCGTCGAGGTCATCAAACGTCGTCACGATGGTGCGCTGGGCCATGAGCCCCAGTCTGGAGCATCACCACGCAGCCGGGGGACGTACGTATCGCACTACTGCCCCCGGCAGAGACCGCAGCTATGGACGGCCGCCTTGGCGCGTGCACCTCGCCGTTGTCTCATCGAACCGATGCTGCTGTCTTCGGCCGACCTGTCGACCTACGCGGGCGTTTAGCTTTGGGCGTAGGCGGCGTCTCCGTGGGTCGAGGTTCGGCCTCGTTGATCAGCTGGTACAGATTGCGCACCCGTTCCTTCCCGAAGTCACGCTTAGGGCTGTCCTGAACCAGTTGCTTCTGCACCAGCAGGAGCCGGCGCTGGACGAGCTCTCGTGGGCCACGGGCACGCATCGCTGGACTGATGGCGAACTCGGAGGGGAAGAGCTCGGCAGACCACCAGATCTTGCGGCGAGGCTCTGTCGTCTCCGCCAGCATCGCGAGGAGCATCGCGAGGGCGGCGGCGCTCATGTCCTGCAGATGCCCCGAGGTCCACAGCGAGACGGGTACCTTGAAGTAGATGTGACCAGGCTTCTCCGCCGGCTTCCCCAGCGTGTAGGCCGTCGAGGGCAGCGAGTAAGCACGACCACTTGCCGACTCGTCGAGCAGCGTGATCTTGGACGACTCCCCTCGCCGCTCCTCGACACGGATCAGCTTGCGGCCCGCCAGTCGTTGCAGGGCAGCGGTGACTCTGCGCGCTCCCTTATGAGTGGGATCCTCCAGGTCCTGCAGCGCAGCCCACTTACGGGCCGAGATGTCGGTGTCGAACGGCGCGGCAGAGCAGCGCCAGATCAGCGCCAGGTAGAGCTTGACCGCCGCCGCCCCTCCCCTGCCGCCCGTCGACACCAGCTGGGCCAGCGGCGGTTGCTGATCACCGTCGCCGCGAACAAACTGTTTCGCACGGACCACAGTGGCGAGCAACGTAGCCACCTGCTTGGAGTACGGCCGACGCCGTCGCAACGCCATAGCACTGGAGCCCTTGCCAGCCATGCCCACCCGGGCCAGGTCGACCAGCCGCCGGTGCGGCATCGAGGACACGTCCACCCCGCCCAGGCCGATCCTGCCACCTCCGCGACCCGGTTCAGCTCCGCGACCAGCGCCTCGGCCGTGCGGTCCACCGGGCCGCGACGCAGCCGCTCCAATGGCGAGATCCGCTCACCCTCGCCGACCTCCAACAGTCCGAGTAGCGCCCGCGCCTGCTCGGCGGTGATCAGTTCCAGCAGCGTCTCCCACAACCTGCGGTGCGCCGCGCCCACCACCTGGCTCACCAACCGGGTCAGCGAATCCAACGCCTGGCAGCAGCACCTGCTGCTGCCTCAACCACCCGAGAGCACCATCGACGATCGCCTTCGGGCCGTCGCCGGTCGTCCAGGCCCGCCGGTCGATCCACAGGGACAGCTCATCTGCGACCTCCGCGAAGTCGCGCCACCCGCCCGCCTCGCTGATCTCCCAACGGTGCTCGAAGCGGGTCATCTCCCGCGTCATCGGCGACGGATACCAGGGCTCAACGGAATAGCACTGCTCATGGTGAATCGAATCCTTGAACCTCGCCCTGCATCGGGTGGACTTGCTGTGAACCACTGGTCTCAACTCACCCTGACACGCAGGGAAGGACGGCCTCGGGCAGACGCTTTCAGACGTGGACTGCCGGGCGGGGTCGCTACGATGAGCGGCGTTGAGTCCGATAGTGGAAGGTGAGGGCCTCGGAGGGCTTAACTTTCTGGGTTCGCGTTCTTCCGACAGCCCTTTCCGGCTCGTCAGCCTAGCGGCCTCATGTGGCCTTCCTGTTGCTTACAACTGAAGGGTGTTGCGTTGTCTGCGCTCGATTTCATGACCTTGGTTGAAGCGAATTCGCCTGGTGGGGCGACCTGTTTGACCTCTCGGACGGAGCTGGAGCCTGCGGGCGGTCCGCAGATGGCGGTGGCACCGGCCAAGTTCGCGATGCGCAACCGAGATGGTGGCGCTTACGCCTACGAAACCCGCTACCTCGACGGAGCGCCGGCTCGAGCGGTGCTGATCGACTCTAAGCAGTCGGTGCTCAACCGGTGCGAGGCCGCTGTCGCAGCGGCCATCGACGAGGGGCACCCGGTGCTGAGCAGGCTGCCGCGGATCGAGGTCCGGTACGAGCGGGACGCAGCCGTGGAGGAGTACTCGGACCTGACCCTGCCGCACCGCGCGTTCGACGGTCACATCCGAGCCGGCAGCGTAGACGGCACCCCCGTCACCCAGCTCGAGCAGTACCGGGCCGTGCGCAACGCCACCCCGGGAAGCGCCCGCGCACTGCTCGACGCGAGCCCGGTAACGCTGGTGTTCGGCGGCTGGGACTCCAGCAGGGCGACGCGGCAGGGGCGCTGGCGCAGCATCCTCGTCGGGGAGATCATCGGGTTCTGCGCCGACGACGCAGCGACAAATCCCGGCCTCAAGGGCGGGGCCCGTGTCGACCCGGTGGGCATGAAGATTGAGCTCACCGAGGCCGCGATGAAGCAGCTCGCCACCAACCAACGGTCTGAGCTCAGCGGCGCCACCTACGACAAGGCGGTCAAGGAGGCGGCTAAGGCCAAGGGGGGCAAAGGGGTTTCAGCGTCCATGCTGGGGCTGGGCGGCATCCCGCCCACATTGGAGGCTCTCGCCGGGGTCGCCTGCCACCGGATCGTGCGCTCTCACGTACTGAGCTTCGCCGCGCTGCGACAGCTGCGGTTCGGCGCCGGACCTGAGGGCGACGCCGCATGCCGGGCCCTGCTGGCCGCCCTGGCGTTGAACGCCCTGGCACGCTCCGACGCCGAGCTGGTGCTGCGGGCCAACTGCGACCTGCGTGAGGCCGGCCCGGTCATGGTGGAGCTCGACGGCCGCGGCGGTCAGGTCCGTCAGCTGGACGGGCTCACGATCCCTGAGGCGGACGCCCTGCTAGATGCCGCCCTCACGCACGCCGAGGCGACGGCGGGCGTAGCGTGGGACGGGCCCGTGATGCACGTTCAGGGCAACCCGTCGATCGTGGCCGGGGCAGTCGCCGACGGGCAGGACGACGGGGCCTGAGATGCCCTTTACCATCACCGCCGAGCTGCCGCTGGGTACCTACCGGGGGGCCCAAGCCGATGGTCGCGTCGAGCGGGTCCCGTCGGTCGCCCGGCTGTACTCGGCACTGCTGTGTGCGGCCGGTTTCGGACCACGGGCGCTGAGCACAGGCGAGACGACCGTGCCCTGCCCGGCCGACGAGGAAGCACTGCGCTGGATCGAGCAGACCCCACCCGACCGGGTCCGCATCCCCGCCCTCGAGGTCAACGCCGGCCGGACCACCGCCTACAGGGCCGACGGCACGATTAAGAAGACCACGACCTCGATGAGCATCAAGAAGCTCGCGAAGGCACCGGACGTCTCGGTCGCGGTGGACGGCGTCTTCTGCTGGATCTGGGACCAGACACCACCAGCAGCTGTCGTCGCGGCGCTGTCCGCGCTGTGTCCCGACGTGCCCTACCTCGGGACGACGGAGTCACCAGTCCGGCTGCGGACCAGCGCCGCGGAGACCCCGCCCGGTGCGGCCGCGTCCGGTGGCGAGTTCATCCTCGACCCCGACGCCGGGCCGTTCTCCTCGGCCGGCGGCGAGGACATCGCGCTGCCGCTGCCGGGCAGGTTCGACGAGCTCACCCGGGCGCACATCGCGACCGCGGAAAAACCGCCCTCGGCGGCCAGAGACCGGTGGTCCTCGGACGAGATCTCCTCAGCGTCCGCCCTACCCGATCGTGAGGTCGCCCTCGCCCGCTACGCCCCGACCCTCCCCCCTACCGCTGACGTGCCGTGGACGAGCGTGCTGATCCTGCCGATCGATACCTTCGTCCGCGAACGTGACCGAGTGGGCATGGCCGTTGCCGTCCACCGGGCGCTGATCAGCGCCCTCGGTGAGGGCGCGCCGACGCTAATCACCGGAGAGTACGGACTGGGTGCAGCACGACCGGTCAACCGGTTGGCGATCCACTTCGTCGACGACTCCCTGCCCCTGGACCTGCGCGGTCACCGGTCGGCGGTAGCGGTGTTCTTACCGCCAGCGGTGTCGGCGGCCGAGCTTGACGCGGTCGCTCAGGCCGTCGACACGCTCCACACGATCCGCGCCGGCCGGTCCGGGGCGGCCACCGTTAACGGCGCGACCTGGTCCGTCCCGGGCCACCGGTTCTGGCGGACCCCCTCTCCCGGCCTAGTCCGTACCTGGCGGACCAGCCCCCCCGCCGTCCCGGACGTCCGCGGCGCCCGTAATGGACGAGCCGTACCTGCTGGGCGACGGGGGAACGGCGGGTCCGGGAACGCGTGGACCTTCGGCCACGCCGCGTTGCTGTCGCTGGCCTTCACCTGGCGCGCGCAGCTACCCCAGGTCAGCGGGCGCGGCGATGAGCGGAACCGGCAGCTGGTCCAGGCCGCGAACGACGCCGGCGCCGCCGTCCTGAGCGCCGCACCCGTCCGGGACACCGACGTGCGCCCGTACTTTCATAAGGTTCACGACGACGCTGTGGTGCGCCCCTATCGGGCGCGGCTGTGGCTCGGCGACCTGGCCTCGAGCGAGACGGTTATGGCGATCGGCCAGTCGCGCCACCTCGGCGGCGGCCTCCTCGTGCCCGTCGACGCGCCGGCACAGGCCCGGTCCGGTGCTGGTCTGATCACGTCCGCGGGTGACCGCTGATGGGCCTGACGCGCGACGACTTCGCCGCTTACTTCGCCGCTCTGCATGACGGCCACCCCCCGTTCGCCTGGCAGGAACGGCTCCTCGACACCGTGCTGCAGTACGGGGGGTGGCCGGACAAGATCGTCGCGCCCACCGGCTCCGGCAAGACCGCAGTGATCGACGTCCACGTCTTCGCACAAGCCCTGACGGCCGAGGATCCCGCCCGTGGACGCCCGCCCCGCCGGCTATCGCTGGTCGTCGGGCGGCGGGTGCTGGTCGACGACCAGTTCGACTACGCGAGGGCCCTGTCCGACCGGCTCGCCGAAGCCCTAACCGGGGCCTTTCCCACGGTCTCGACCGACGACCTGGCCGAGGCCGGCACCGACGACCTGATGACGCAGGTGGCGCAGCGGTTGTGGCGCCTTCGCCGCGCCCGTCCCGCGGGCCCGCACGACCGACCCCTGGTCGTGGGCAAGCTCCGCGGTGGTCAGCCGCCGTCGCGGGGCTGGCGGATCGAGCCCACCGCGGCCGCCGTCATCTGCGCCACCCCGGACATGTGGGGCTCACGCCTGCTGTTCCGCGGCTACGGCTCCTCCCCGCGAGCCTGGCCCGTCGAGGCAGGCCTGCTAGCGTTCGACACGGCGCTCGTCGTCGACGAGGCTCACCTCGCCCGACAGCTGCTGGTCACCGCGCGCAGCGTCGCCCACCTCGCCACCATCGCCGACACGGGCACTGACCTCATCACCGACACCGGCAAAGACGTGGATGCGCGCACACCTACGCCGCCGGCGAGCCCGGACGGGGCAGCGGCCTCAGAGATCCCGAGTCTGACGGGCCTCCAGGGCCCTCTAGTGCGCCCGTTGCAGGTGGTGGAGACAACGGCCACCCCCACAAACGGGGCAGCGGACGGGACGGCAGACGGGGCGGTTGCGCTGCGGGTGGTCGGGGTCGACGAGGGTGACGTTGACCTGCCCGCCGCGGCTGCGCTACGCGACAGGCTGACCCGGCCGAAACCGTTGACCCTGACCCCGGTTGCGGGGTGGACCGGTACCCGCGACGCCCAGCGCCGCGTGGTGGTGAACCACCTCGCTGATGCCGTCCAGGTCGCTCACGAGCAACTGGACCGGATCCACGGAACCTCGCCTACGGTGGGGTGTTTCGTCAACACCGTGCTGCGGGCGGTGGAGGTCGCAGCCGAGTGCCGGCGCCGCGGGCTGCGGGTCGTCATGGTCTGCGGGCGGACCCGCGCCCGGGACGTCGAACGGCTGCGTACCGCACACCCCGGCGTCCTCGCCGTGCGAGGCAACGACGACGTCGACGTGGTCGTTACCACCCAGAGCCTGGAAGTCGGGGTCGACCTTGACTTCGCCGCGGTGGTTACCGAGCTGGCCGAGGCCTCCGCGTTAGCCCAGCGAGCGGGCCGGCTCAACCGGCGTGGGCTACGCCCGACGGGCCCGTTGACGATCGTGGTCCCGGAGCAACCCCCCACGCAGGAGGAGCGCTCCGGACCGTACGACGGGGTCACGCTCGCCGACGCGCTGGCGTGGGTCAAACGGTTGGCGCTCCACCCGGCAGGGATAAACCCTTGGCAGCTGCGGGCGGACCCCCCACCGGCCGGTCGACCCCGCCGGATCGCTTACCAGCACCCGCAGCTGGCGGACGCCTGGCACTGGGCGCGCACATCGGAGGACCTGGCTGCCGAGCCCGAGCTGGACCTGTGGCTGGCCGAAGACCTCGAAAACTCCCCCCACGAGATCGGTCTGGTCGTGCGTGACGCCCTGCCGGTCGACCCCGAGGACGCCGTCCGCCTCATCACCGACCTGCGACCCACCCAGTTCGAGTCGTTCCCGGTCGACCTGCGAGCCGCCCGAGACCTTTTGCGGGACTGGCGGGCGGGCACCGAGACGGATCCGCCGGTCGCGGTCCTGGTCCGCGGTGAGGACGTCGGGGTGGTGGAGTGGACCCGGCCGGACGGTGACGCCCGCGGCTGGCCAGCCACGCCCGTTCCGGTGCTGCGCCCCGGCGACACTGTGGTGATCGATGCCACCGCGAGCCTGTTCACGACCTCGTCGACCAGCGCAGCGGGGGGAGGTTTCAGCCCCCCCGTCCCAGTCCCGGGCGCAGGCGAGGAAGGCATCCCCGAACGGCACCCCGCCGCCGACGTCCTGACCGGCGACCCGCAGCGGACACCGGCCGCCGGCGAGGTCGTCCTGCGGCTCGAGGCTGCGGTGCTTGCCGGGGTGCTGGGAGCGGATGCTGGCCCCCGCTTCGACGCGCTGGCACGAGCACTGTGTCAGCAGACACCGACCGGGTGGCAGGTGACGACCGAACCGGCAGACCTTAAAGCCGCCGTCCGAGGATGGTTGGACCCGGCCCCGGCCGGGTGGCCGGCTGCGGCGGCTGCGGCGGCTCTGCTTGGTGACCCTGCAGCCGGTTGCGACGTCGTCGTCCATCAACGCGCCGACACCGACGAGGGCGACGACAAGGACGTGCCACTGCAACGGATCGTGCGGGTGCTTGTGATCGACCGGCGACGGCTCGCCGCAGACGACGAGGTCAGGCAAGCCTGGACCCCGTCACGGCGTCCGGTGACCCTGGACGCCCACCAGCGGGCGGTCGCTGACCGCGCCCACGGGGTGGGCACCGCCCTCGGGCTGCCGCCCGCATGGGTCGACGCGCTCCGTCTCGCGGGCGCGCACCACGACGACGGAAAAGCTGACGAGCGGTTCCAGGTCCGGCTCGGACGCCGGATAGGCGACCCCCTGCTGGCTAAGTCCGTTCCCGGCTCCGCCATCTCCACCGTCTGGCGGCGTCAAGAAGCGGCCGGGCTCCCCCGTGGATGGCGCCACGAGCAGCTGTCCGTCGTCCATAGCTGGCCAGCCCTTCACCAGCCCGACCTGTCCGACCTGCCTGTCTGGGTTGACAGGGTCGGCGGGGTCGACGGGGACCTGGTCTCCCGTCTAATCGGAACCAGTCACGGACACGGCCGGTCCGGCTTCCCGCACGTCGCTGCCGAACTCACCCACCAGGTGACCGATCTGCTAACCGCCGGTCTTGGTGAGGTTGCCGGCCGGTTGTTCGACGAGGGCGACTGGGACGCCCTGATGGAGCGGACCCACCGCCGCTACGGGGTCTGGTTGTGCGCCTACCTCGAAGCGGTGCTTCGGGCAGCCGACAACCAGGTGTCCGGGGAGGGATCATGAACGTGCTGGTGATGGAACGCTCCGACTACCGGGTGATGCTGTGGCACCTGGCCCTGTACGGGCTGGCCGCGATCTGCGAGGAGCACGACGAACGGGTCACCATCCGGTGGGCGCAGAGCGCAACCCGGCAACCACGGGCGACGCTAAAGGTCACTGCACTCGACGCGTCCGGTATGGCCGAGCTGGTGACCCGCCATGCGCGGACACACGCATCAGGCAGCTGGCTCCAAGAAGAGATCGAACTGAACGGCACCCGCCGTGGCCTGATGAGCCCACGGATCACCCCGTTCGTCGCCGACGACGTCCTTCGTCCGCAGATACTCGCCCGCCGCGACGTCGTCCTCAACGCGCTGACCACCGCGCACAGCTGGCTCGATCTGCAACTCCTCGCGGCGCTGGGGCAGCCCGCCTACTGGAGCCGCGACAACAAGGGCGCACTCATGCAGGACGACGGCGCCGGCCGCTTGGAGATGCAACCGCGTAACCAAGGGTCGGAGTTCATCGGATCACGACTCCGCAAACTGGCCGAGAGCGTCGCCGCCCGCCCAACAGCTGCGGTGCTGGCCGGGCTGACCGGCGCCCAGGTCCGCGACGAGATCGGTAAGGACCAGGCAACCAGCCGCACCGGCACAGGCCTGTGCCGACCCGGCCCGGTGGACAACGCCGTGGCCTGGTGCGCCCTGTGGGGCATCAGCCAGCTGCCCAGCACTCCCCGCATCGGGCAGCGCGCCATCACCACCAGCAGTGGCCATCTGGGCCGGCCACGTCAGGAATGGTTCTACCTCCCCTATTGGGAGCAGCCCTGGCGCCCCGCCCGGCTACGCACCGTGCTGTGCTCGACCCGTCTACGCACCGCCGCGGCCGCCGGCCTGGAGAGCCGGTGGGCTCCGGAAGACGGCGTCCTGGCGGGCGCGCAGGTCTGGCTGCGCTCACGCGGGGTTACTGGTGTGCTGCGTTTCCCCATCGAACGGTTCGGCAGCGACAGCGCCCCCGAACGTCGGGCCATGCAAGCCGCGCTGGTCCCAGTTGTGAACAGGTGAACGAGGATCAGCACGACCACGAGCTGATCCCGATCAGCCTGGTTGCACATCACGCGTTCTGTCCCCGTCGGGCGTGGCTCGAAGCCATGGGAGAGCGGACCGACACGCATCAGATGGCCGTCGGGACAGCCGTGCACGGGGCCAGCGACAACCTCGCAGCCTCTCGGGCGTCAACGCTACGGGCTGTGGAGGTGACCAGTCAGACCCTTGGTATCGTAGGTCGCTGCGACCGCCTCACGATCAGCGACAGTGGTGCGGTGACGGTCGTCGAGCACAAGGCCACCCCAGTCCGACGCCGGCCGGAGGTCACCGAACCAATGGTGGTCCAGGTGGCGTTGCAGGTGTTCGCCCTGCGGGAGTCCGGGATGGACGTCCACGGCGGCGCCGTGTACTTCACCGAGCATGAGGTCACGGTCCCGGTGCCCGTCGGTGACCGCGAGCATCGCCTCGCGCTCGCCCACGTCGACGGCGTACGTGCGGTGCTCGCCGCCGCAGACGCGCCCCCGCCGTTGGAAGATGATCCCAGATGTACAAGGTGCTCACATGCCGATGTCTGCCTGCCCGATGAACGGCGCCTCGCCCCGGTCAGGCGCCGCATCCTCGTCGCCGACCCGGACTCCCAAGTTGTACATCTGGTCACCCCAGGTTCCCGGGCGGCGACCCGTGGCGGCCGGCTCAAGGTCACCCAAGGAGACCGGGAGCTGAGCTCGGTTCCGCTCGAACGTGTCGAGGCAATCGTGGTCCACGGCAATGTCGACCTTTCCAGCGGGCTGGTACGCGAGCTGCTGTGGCGCGACCTGCCTATTGTCTGGTGCTCCGGTTCAGGACGGGTCATCGGGTGGGCAGCCTCAGCCACCAGACCAAATGGATGGCCTCGAGTCCGACAACACGTGGAGTCGGAGAAGGGCCTCCTCAGCCTCGCCAGGGCCTTCGTCACCGCCAAGATCTGCAATCAGGCCACCCTGCTCAGGCGCCGAGGCTCTGCGTCTCCGGTCAGCGATGAGCTGCGAGCGCTGCAACGACGCGCAGCAGCTGCAGCGTCGCTGCCCGAACTGTTCGGCATCGAGGGTGACGCGGCCGCGCGGTACTTCGCCGTCTTCAGCTCGATGCTGACGCAGAAGGTTCAGGACAGCGGACTCTGCTTTACCCATCGCGACCGCCGACCCGCCGCTGACCCCGTCAATGCTGCGCTCAACTACGCTTACGGGCTCCTGACGGCAGACCTTATCCGGGCCGTGATCGCTTGTGGCCTCGACCCGCACGCAGGGTTTCTTCACTCGAGCAAACGCAACAAGCCCGCGCTAGCCCTAGACCTCGCAGAGGAGTTCCGAGCCCCCATCGCCGACTCGGTAGTTCTCGGGGCATTCAACAACGGCGAACTCAAGGCCAGCGACTTCACGATGGTGAGCGGCGCCGCACGCCTTCGTCAGCCGGCTCGCCGCGCCCTGGTAGAAGCCTACGAGCGCCGCGTGAACAGCACATTTCAGCATCCGACCTTCGGTTACCAAGTCACCTGGCGGCGGGCAATGGAGATCCAAGCTCGCCTCGTGCTGGGCGTACTCGACGGCACGCAGCCGGGATATCGCGGAGTCATGACCCGGTGAACCCCGACAGTGCCCATCGTTTCCTGATCGCCTATGACGTTGCGGACACCCACCGACGTACACGCCTGGCCAAGACGTTGAGCGCTCACGGCGACCGCGTCCAGTACAGCGTCTTCCTCATCGATGCCAAACCCGCCCGGATCGTCCGGCTCAAACTGGCGCTCCGGTCGATGCTGGACCCTGGTGCCGATTCGGTCCTGATCTGTGACTTGGGTCAACTCAGCACCGGCGGATTACGTCGGATCACCTACCTCGGACAGCAGCGACCCATCACCGGAGTCGGCCCAATCGTCCTGTAACTCTCACGCGATACCTCCATCAGCCCGTGTCCACCGCAAAACCCGTCGCATCAGCATCGCTGCAGGTCAGCGAGGCTCCAGCTTTGCATCGCCCCGCATCTGCTCCCCTTCCTCCCTGCCATAACGACCAACCGGTAGGACCCGTCGCGCGACGATCAATACCTACAGGTCAAAGGCATGCGAAACTCGACCCTATCGCTGGCCCTTCGGGGTCGGCCCTTCATTGAGGCGTGAAACGGGTCTACGCCGAGCCTGAATGGTTCGACATCGCTGGCCCTTCGGGGTCGGCCCTTCATTGAGGCGAGTACGTCGAGGCGTAGCCCTGGCCGGGGTTGAGCCATCGCTGGCCCTTCGGGGTC
>NZ_JANXRJ010000336.1 GCF_025353065.1 Lapillicoccus sp. | reverse complement strand
CGAGCTGCTTGGCCCCGCGGGCGGCGACGACGAGGTGCTCGACGCCCCGCCTGACTCGCGCTACATCCTCGGGCGGATCGCCCCGGTCAAGCTCATCGGCACTTCGGGCAGTGCGCCGTCGTCAGCGACCGAGGACCCCGACGCCGACCAGTCGATGACATCCGACGACAGCACCTTCGACCTCGGTGACGACCTCGACGCGCTGGAGTCGCGGGGGGTGCCGATGAGTGACGTCGACGACACCTCGGCCGACGGGGACGACGACGCCGGCGCCGACGACTCCGGGCAGGACGAGCCGGTGCGCCGCGGGCTGATGATCCCGGCGTCGATGGGTCTGCGCTTTCAGATCCCGCGCCACCTCGCAGAGTTCACCGTTATCGCCTCGTGGGGCACCTACGAGCCCGAGAGCACCGGAGAAGTGACCGCAGGCGGCCGCTCGATCCGCCGGTTCCGTCGCCAACCCGTCGACATCCCGAGCACCATCCGGGTCGCCGACCTGCAGCCCGGCGTCACGACGGAGGTCAGCCTCAAGGACGACGTCGTCCTGCGGATCGACAGCTACGACGATGAGGCACTCGGGCGCCTTCTCGTCGAGGTGGCCCTGTGCAACGACCGAGAGACACCGCGGAAGATCCCCATCAACGCGTGGATGTTCCAGACCGCCCTGCACGTCGAGGCGGGTGGGGCCGATGTCTTCCTGCCGGTGCACGACGCGCTCAACGACAGCCACGTCGAAGACGACGACGAGCTGCGCCGGCTCGGACTGCAATATCGCGACCGGTTGGAGTTCGCGGTCGGACGCACCTGCTCGGTCGACTGGCTGCTCGACCCCGCCAACCCACGAGCGCGACGGGCTCGTCGCGTGTCGACGACGTGGCTGCCGACCGCCGAGACGCCCCAAGTCGAGGCCAAGGACCCACCGGGCACGGTGCTCGACATGACGGTGCTCGCCACCGCGAGCCCCGCCGAGGTCGAGGCCGGGCTGAGGCCGATCCTCGACGGCTACGACTCATGGCTCGACGGGCAGGCCACGACGGCCGAGCAGCTGCCGGATCACCTGCGCGACGAGGCGCGCGACGCCGTGACCGAAGCGCGACGAGTGCTCGATCAGCTGCGAGCCGGACTGGCCTTCCTCGTCGGGGATCCCGAGGCAATGCGGTGCTTCGGTTTCATGAACCAGGCCATGGCCGACCAGCGCATCCAGACCCAGATCGCGGCCGCCCGCGCCACCGACCCGACGCTGAGCCGCGCGGCGGCCCGAGCCCTCGTGCTCGCCCAGGGGCCGGGGCGTGCCCACTCCTGGCGCACCTTCCAGATCGCCTTCATCCTCATCCAGCTCCCGGCCCTCTGCGACCCGGCCGCCGAGCAGCGCTCCGGTGACCTCGCTCAGGTCGAGCTGCTCTTCTTCCCCACCGGTGGTGGCAAGACCGAGGCCTATCTCGGGCTCGCGGCCTACGCGTTCGCCGTGCGGCGACGACAGGGTCTCATCGACTCGCCCGACGGACCGCTCGACGGCCGGGCCGGTGTCACCGTGCTCATGCGCTACACCTTGCGGCTGCTCACGGCGCAGCAGTTCCAGCGCGCCACGGCCCTGGTGTGCGCGGCCGAGCTCGCGCGGCGGGCCGACCCCGGCGTCTGGGGTGAGGAGCCGTTCCGGATCGGTCTCTGGGTGGGAACCGACGTCTCGCCCAAACGGGTCGACGAAGCCGCCGAGCAGCTGCGTCGGGTCAACGAGGGGCGCGGCCACCGGCTGACCGTCTTGCAGATTCAACGCTGCCCGTGGTGCGGCACCGCAATCGACTCCCGCTCGGTGCGGGTCGACGAGCAACGCCGGCGGGTCTTCGTCTACTGCGGCGACGACCTTGCCGAGTGCCCGTTTTCCGACGGCGGCACCGTCGACGGCGGGCTGCCCGTGCTGACCGTCGACGAGGAGATCTACCGGCTGGCGCCGGCCTTCGTCATCGCCACGGTCGACAAGTTCGCCCGGCTCGCCCGCGAAGGAGAGGCCGCCTCTCTCTTCGGTTACGTCGCCAAGCGCTGCGACCGGCACGGGTTCGTCCACCCCGACTACCAGCAGTGCGACATCAAGGACGGGAGCAAGCACCCGCAGCGCCCCGGTCTGCCGGCTGCGGCGGTGCATCCCCACGCTCGCCTGCGGCCGCCCGACCTCATCATCCAGGACGAGCTGCACCTCATCACCGGCGCGCTCGGCACGACGGTGGGGCTCTTCGAGGTGGCGATCGACGCCTTGACGACATGGCGGACGGCGTCGGGCCGGACCGCCAAGCCGCTGATCGTCGCCTCGACGGCGACCGTGCGCAACGCCCGCGACCAGATCCGGGCGCTCTACGGCCGCGACGTCAACGTCTTCCCGCCACAGGTCATCGACGTCTCCGACACGTTCTTCTCGACCGAGGTGCCGGTCACGCCCGACCGTCCCGGCCGCCGATACGTCGGGGTCAGCACGACCGGGGTGCGGCTCACCACGGCCGAGATCCGGGTGGCCGAAGTGCTGATGTCGGGGGCACAGCTCGTGCTCGACCGCTCCGGTGAGGTGGCCGATCCCTATCTCACGCTCGTCGGCTACTTCAACGCCACCCGCGAGCTGGCGGGGATGGCGCGCTACATGCAGGACGACATCCAGACCGCGCTGTCCAAGGGACGACGGTCGGTGGGCCTGCCGCGGCGCTACGGCACGGCATACGGCGCTCTCAACATGGACGAGCTGACCTCGCGCGTCTCCGGCTCCGGCATCACCGAGACCCTCGACAAGATGGCGACCGCCTTCGACCCGGTCTTCGACTCGACCGACGGTCGGCGGGCGCTCGGTGAGGCACGCGAGCGCGGTGACCCGCTCCCCGAGCGGTCGGTCAACCCCTATGACGTCATCCTGGCCACCTCGATGCTGCAGGTCGGGGTCGATGTGACCCGGCTCGGGCTCATGCTCATGGTGGGTCAACCGAAGAACACGGCCGAATACATCCAGGCCTCCTCACGCGTCGGCCGTGACGGGGCGCGTCCCGGCCTCGTGGTCACCCTCGGCAACTGGGCGAGGCCGCGTGACCTCGCGCACTACGAGCAGTTCCGGCATTACCACGAGACGTTCTATGCGCAGGTCGAGGCGCTCTCGGTGACGCCGTTCTCGGTGACCTCGCTGGAGCGCGGACTCGACGGAGTGCTCGTGAGTGCCGCGCGCGTCCTCGACGCAGCGCGGCCTCAGGGGCTCTCACCTGAGCGGTCGGCCGGGCGGGTCGTCGATCGTCACGACGCGATGACCGGTCTGATTGAGGCACTGGTGGCGCGGGTGCTGCGCGCCTCGGACGAGCCGTCGCAGGACCTCGCCCGGCAGCGGCTGCTCAACCGGCTGGGTGCCTGGGAGGCGCATCGCGCGCTCGTCGTGGCGCAGCACAAGTCGCTCGCCTACGAGCGCGTCACCGACCGCAGCACGTATGCCGCGCTGGTCCGCAGCGCCGAGAGCGGCAGTCGGCGCGAGGACGGTTCGGTGCGTCCGCCGCTGGTGGTGGCGAACTCGATGCGTGAGGTGCAGCCCGAGATCAACCTGCTGGTGAGCCCGGACCCTGACCGGCTGCATCATGCTGAGCCGGTGACGGCGCCTCAGTGGTCCGCGCAGAGTGGAGGGACGTCCTGATGAGCGACGTGCCGCCGTCCCTCGACGCCCTCGAGGCCCTCGTGCCGGAGCCGAGCCGGCCGCTCGACCCCATGGGTGACGGGGCCCGGATGGCCGAAGCCGGGGTGAGGAAGAACTACGCCAAGGTCGGGTCGGCCCGGCCGTCGTCACTGCTCTACACCTACGGGCCGGGCGCGATCATGGACCTGCCGCACTTCACCGTGATGCCCTCGGGCCTCGACGACTGGGACGCCGTGTGGAAGCGGCGTGACGGCATACCGACCATCCACGCCCCTCGGCTGCTCGAGGTCGTGCGCATGATGCTCGGGCCGCAGGTGGCCGAGCTCCGGCCGTTTCCTCGGCAGCCCAACCTGTCGATGTTTTCCCGGGAGGGCTCTGACCTCGGGGTGCCGGCTCGGGTCTTTCCCCAGTGGATGCGGTGCACGGGGTGTGACCGGCTGGCCCCGATCAGCTCGTTCAGCTATCGCAACACGCATCCGTTCCGCACCGACGAGGCGATCTTCGAGCACGAGGGCTGCCGCGGGAAGCGGCGGGCCGAGTCGACGGGGGCGACGAAAGCAGCGGCCGCGCCACGCAAAGGTCGTCGTCAGCCGGTCGTCACCGCGCGTTATCTGCTGGCGTGTCCCGACGGGCACCTGGACGAGTTTCCTTATGACTGGTGGGTACACGACGGGGCGCGTTGCTCGGTCGCATCGGACTCGCCCGCGCTCTACATGACCGACCACAACGGTGGGCGAGGAGCGAGCGCGACGATCCACTGTCGCTCGTGCGAGGCCAAGCGCCCGATGAACCAGGCGCAGGGCCAGGCCGGCAAGGAACGGCTGCCCCAGTGCCGGGGCCGGTTGCCGCACCTCGACGGGTTCGTTCCCGGGGGCTGCGCGAATGAGGCCCGGCTGATGCTCGTCGGAGCGGCGAACCTCTGGTTCCCCGCGGTGCAGTCCATCATCGACATGCCCAGGCTCGACCCCGCCGAGAAGGCTCGCGACGATGCCGATCGGTTGAGAGTGGCACTGGGCGACCAGCTCGTCGAGTTCGGGACGCAGCTCAACGTCATTCGAGCTCTCCTGCGCGACAAGGTCGACGTCTCTGAGCTGAGTGACTCGGAGCTCGGCACTCTCATCGCGCTCGCTAAAGCGCCTGGTGAGTCCGACAACGACCGACGAGATCGTCGAGAGAGATGGGATCCGGTCGATCTGCTCGTCCCGGAATGGCGCTATCTGAAGCGTGAGCCCGCCAAGCAGTTCCATGAGGACAGGGCGAGTGGGCTCACCCTGTCGCCTCGGTTCGTCGACCCCGCAATGGCTGAGGCTCAGGTCAGTCGAGTGCTGGCCGTCGACCGGCTGCGCAAGGTCAACGCGATCGTCGGTTTCACCCGGATCGACGAGATGGACCGCATCAACGACCTCAGTGGCCGGCTCGTGCCCCTGACGCGGACGGCCCGACCGACGTGGGCGGTGGCGACCGAGGATCGCGGCGAAGGGGTGTTCCTCCAGCTGGACGAGGACGCCGTCGCGGAGTGGGAGAAACGGACTGAGGCATCGTCACTGTGGGAGGCTCACCGTGCCTCACACTGGCGCAACTTCGAGCGCCGCTTCTCGGAGACCGCTGACGCCGGTGATCCTGACTCACGTTTGCGACCCGCGCGATACTGGCTGCTCCACACCCTCGCCCACGTCCTCATCCGCGAGATGGCTATGTCGGCGGGCTACGGCGCGGCGAGTCTCACCGAACGCATCTACGCCTGGAGCAGCACATCCGGTGAGGCGGGGGAGGGGCGCCCGCCGGCTGCGGGGTTGATGATCTGCACGACAGCCTCCGACAGTGACGGCACCCTCGGCGGGCTCGTGCGACTGTCAGACCCCTCTCTGCTCGGTCCGATCCTCACCTCGGCCCTGCGTCACGCTGGACGCTGTTCGTCGGACCCGGTCTGTGCGGTACGTACCCCCAAGGACCCTGAGGACTTCCTGCACGGAGCTGCCTGCCACTGCTGCGTGATGGCGTCCGAGA
>NZ_JANXRJ010000333.1 GCF_025353065.1 Lapillicoccus sp. | reverse complement strand
CGCAGCGTCAACCCCCCCCGCCGGGTATGCCGCGGGCGCGACGTGGGCGAGCGGCATACGATCGCCTGGTGAGTGGCTTCGCAGGCATCCCGACCGACGCGGTGGCGTTCTACGCGGAGCTGGCGGCGAACAACAACCGCGAGTGGTGGGGCACGCAGAAGGAGCGCTACGAGCGCAGCGTCCGTGAGCCGGTCCTCGAGCTGACCGACGCGCTGGCCGAGGAGTTCGGCGAGGTGCGGGTCTTCCGGCCCCACCGGGACGTGCGCTTCTCCCACGACAAGACGCCCTACAAGGACCGGCAGGGCGCGATCGCCCAGCTCGAGGAGGGGATCGGCTACTACCTCGCGGTGGGCCCCGAGGGCCTGACGGTCGGGGGCGGCAACATGCACAACGCCAGCGACCAGATCGCGCGCTATCGCGCCGCCGTCGACGGGCCGGCCACGGGTGCCGCGCTCGAGAAGATCATGAAAGCCCTGCGTCGCAAGGGTTTTCAGATCGGCGGTGAGGTGATGAAGACCCGCCCCAGGGGTGTCGACGCTGACCATCCGCGGCTCGAGCTGCTGCGGCACAAGAGCCTCATCGTGTGGCGCGACCACGGGACACCGGCCTGGATGAGCACCCCCGGGGTCGTCGCCAAGGTGCGCGCGGACTGGCGGGCGGTCCGCCCGATGGGCGACTGGCTGGCGGAGCACGTCGGCGGGACGGAGATCCCGCAGGTGGGCCGCCCCCGCCGCTGACCCTTCTCCGCTCTGGCGGCCGCCTCAGAGGGTGCGGAGCATCCGGGTGTTGCCGAGGGTGTTGGGCTTGACCCGCTCGAGGTCGAGGAACTCCGCGACCCCCTCGTCGTAGGAGCGCAGCAGCTCGACGTAGACCGGCGGCTCGACGGCCTGGCCCTCGATGGCCTCGAAGCCGTGGTGGGCGAAGAAGGCGGTCTCGAAGGTGAGGCAGAAGACGCGCTGCACCCCGATCTCCTTCGCGTCCTCGAGCAGCGCGCGCAGCAACGCCGAACCGGCGCCGTGCCCGTGGTGGTCGGGCAGGACAGCGAGGGTGCGCAGCTCCGCGAGGTCCTCCCACATCACGTGCAGGGCGCCGCAACCGACCACGACGCCGTCGATCTCGGCGACACGGAACTCGTGCACCGACTCGTAGTAGGTCACGGCGTCCTTGGTGATGATCCGGCGGTTCTCGCTCATCGGCGCGATGATGTCGCGGATCACCCGGACGTCGGGGGTGCGGGCGCGCCGCACGACGAGCGTCACGGACGCCGGCTCACGAGAGCTGCGACAGCACGGCCGACAGACCCCGCTCGACGACGTCGGTGTCGGTCGTCGCCGCGATGAACGTGAAGCCCGCCTCCGCCATGCGGCGGGCTCGAGCTGGCGTCCCCGCAAACGCCCCGGCCCGTATGCCGGTCGCCGCCGCCGCCGCGACCACCCGGCCGAGCGGCCCGGCCGCCCCGTCGGAGAGCAGGCCGTCGACGTCGGTGCCGAGCGACAGGGACAGGTCGAAGGGGCCGACGAAGAGCAGGTCGACGCCGGGGACGGCCGCGATCGCCTCGACGGCGTCGAGACCGACCGCGGTCTCGATCATGACGACGCAGAGGACAGCGGCGTTGGCCGCTTCCGTGTCGGAAGGCGCACCGTAGGGCGTGGCGATCGGACCGAAGCTGCGACTGCCTGCCGGTGGGTAGCGCACCGCGGCGACCGCCGCCTCGGCCTGCTCCACGGACTCGACCATCGGCACGATGACCCCGTGGGCACCGGCGTCGAGCGCCCGCCCGATCAGGCCTTCGTCCAGCGAGCGCACCCGCACGAGGATGCGCCCCGGTCCGGTGGGGAGCGCATCGAGGGCCGCGAGGACCCGCGCGTCGTCCCACCGCCCGTGCTGCCCGTCGAGGCAGACCCAGTCGAGGCCGGCGGCAAGGGCCGCCGCGACCCCCGGGACGTTGTCGACGAAGGAGAAGACCCCCCACTGCACGGGACGGCTGCTCGCGCCGGGCGTCACCCCGTCAGCCACCGTCGGCCGCCAGCGCCTGCCGGAGCAGGTGGATCAGGGCATCGAGCTGGACCGAGTCACCGGAGCCGATCTCGACGTCGTGGCCGTCGAGCGCGCGAGCGGCGAGCCCCTGCTTGGCGTCGATGAGCTCGGCGATGCGCGAGTCGATGGTGCCGGCGGCGAGGATCCGCCACGCGGTGACCGGCTCGTCCTGGCCGATGCGGTGCACGCGATCGATCGCCTGCTGCTGCTCGGCGGCCGTCCACGACAGCTCGGCGAGCACGACGTTGGAGGCGGCGTGGAGGTTGACGCCGACCCCGGCCGCGGTGAGCGAGCAGACGATGACCGAGACCTCGGGGTCCTTCTGGAAGGCGTCGATGGCCGCCTGCCGTTGCGGGGTCGACTGGTCGCCGCGGATCGAGACGGTGCGCAGGCCGGCATCCTTGAGCATCTGCTCGGCGGTGTCCATGACGTCGATGTGCTTGGCGAAGAAGACGACCTTGCCGACCGACCGCGCGAGCTGCGCGGCATAGTCGGCGGCGAGGGTCGCCTTCGCCTGGCCGATCCGGCGCACCATGCTGAAGACGTTCTCGCCCTTCTCCCCCGGGGAGGCCGACTCGAGCTCGGCGTGCGCCACCCGCCGCATCAGCTCCTCGTCCGGACCGTCGCCCGAGCTCCCCGAGCCGTCACCCCGCCCGAGCGCCAGCTGCCGCTTGTAGGAGACCAGCAGTCGCTTCCCGAGCTCGCGCTCGGCGGTGCGGATCGAGCGCCCGAGGTCGTCGTCGAGCTCGACGGGGAGGTCGACGACGCGCTTGTCCGGCAGGTCGGCCGCCACGTCGACCTTGCGCCGACGCACGATGCCCATGGAGATGACCGCGGACCGGGCCTCGGGGTAGAACCCGCGCTCGGCGGGCGTCTTGCCGATCGCCTCGAGCTTGCGGACCAGCTCGGCGCGCGGCTTGTTCTTCGGCGTGATCCAGCCGAGGAAGCGCCAGATCGCGTGGAAGTCCTCGACGTCGTTGATGAGCGGCGTGCCGGTGAGGGCCATCAGGAGGGGGTCGCCGCCGGGGGCGCTCTCGCGGATCCGCTCCGACAGGTGGAGCACGTGCTGCGACCGCTGCGAGCTGAGGTTCTTGATGAAGTGCGCCTCGTCGACGACCATCGACCTGAAGCCCATCGTCGACAGCCACGACAGGTGCCGGTCCAGGACGGCGTAGTTGATGATGAAGACGTCGGCGAAGGCGTCGACGTCGGCCCCGTCGCCGTGGATGATCGTCACCCGGCGCTGCGGGGTCCACCGCTGGACCTCGCGGGCCCAGTTGATCTTCACGACGTTGGGCACGATGGCGAGCATGGGATAGGCCCCCGCGACCGACGCGGCGATCACGGACTGGGCCGTCTTGCCGAGGCCCGGCTCGTCGGCGAGCAGGAACGAGCGGTGGCCCTCCCGGACCTTCTCGAGCAGCCGCGCCTGGTGGGTCATCAGCGTCAGGCCGGGCGGCGAGAACCGGTCGAACTCCGGCGTCGGCGGCAGGGCCATCGAGGCCGCGGACCCCCCGGCGCCCTGCTCGAACGCCCGGTAGAGAGGGTCCATCAGGTCCCACCCGCTGAGCACCCCGGACGGGACGGCCTCTTCGCGCGGTCGTTCGAGGTCGGGCATGAGGAACGGGTTGGCCATCACCCGGGCGGGCACCGAAGCGGGGACGACCTGCTTGGCGGCGAGCTCGGGCGAGACCGACGGCGTCCTCCGGGCCTGCGGGACCTCGATCACGAGCTCCTCCGGAGCCAGCTCGGCACCGGACTCGAGCAGCCAGTCACGTCGCATCCGCTGGGCGGCGGGGCCGGGTACGGCCGTGTCCTCGAGCATCGCGATCAGGCTGGTGTCACGGGCCGCGGTGCGCGCGAGGATCGTCGCGACCCCGTCGAGACGCTTGAGCAGCTCGGCCCGGGTCGAGGTCGACAGGTCGGTATTGGCCCGGATCCACGCGCGCTGCTCCCGCACGAGGAGGGCGATGACCTGGAACTTCGTGCGGTTGGTGGGGCCGACCTTGCCGCTTCCGGCCTTGGCCTCGACCTCGCGCACGCGGCGGGCGAGCACGGGGATGAGCGGCGCCGGGTCGGCGGCGCGAGACGCCCCGTTCGACCCCTGGGTCGCCCTGGTCGCCCGTTGGCGGTCCGTGGACGGCATGGTCCTCCTGGTCTCGTCGACGCCTCGGGCGGCGTCGGGTCGTGCGTTCACCGTCGTCACCCGGTGCCTGCACCCTCGGTGCGAGCGGGTGACCCCTCAATCGGCCCATGGACGGGGGCCCCTGCCACGAGGGCCCGTGACGACGGCGTATGCCGTGTCGGCAGGGTCCCCGGCGACCTCTGGTCGAGGCCGTGGTGCGGATGCGGGCCCGAGATCTGCGCTGTCCTCCGGGTCCGCCGTGCGGGCCGGGCGACCGGGGCGACCCCGAAGCCTGCGGGAGCGGTGGGCGACGCCATGTCGACCGGTGCTCCGAGCACAGCCTACGGCCTTTTGCCGGCCGAGGCGTGACCGACCTCTGCGAGCCCCGTCACGCCGACCCGGGCGTCGTCCGAACGGGTCCCGCAGGGGGTCGAGCACCCGGACTCGTGGGACCCGGTCGCTACGCTGAGGTGCCCGCTCGCACGGCCCGACCGGAGGACCCGAGATGCTCGCCGCCTGCCCCAAGCACATGGAGCACGGCCCCTGTGGCGGCGTCGCCCTCGACGGCACCTGCGAGGTCGCGCCCGAGCCGTGCGTCTTCCTCGACCGTCCGACGGTCCGGTGGGACGGTGCCCCGGCGACCGGAGACCGGCGACCCCCGTCGTCGGGCACCGTGGCGATGCGTGACCTCCTGGCCACCCGGCAGGTCGTCGTGGCCGACCTCGCGGCCCGCCCACTCGACGCCGCGTCGATCGAGGAGAGCGTGCAGGTCCTGCGGGGTCACGTCGACGCCGTCCTCACCGGCGACTCCCCGCGCAGCCGCGTGCAGTTCCCCCCGGCATACCGCGCGATGCTCGTCCAGCGGGCCGGGATGACGACGTGGGCGGGACTGACCTCGCGCGACCGCAACCGGGTCGCGCTCGAGGCTGAGCTCGCCGCCCTGGCGCACGTCGGCGTCGCGGGCGTCCACTGCGTCACCGGCGACCATCCGAGCACCGGCTCGCGATCCGACGCCACTCCGGTCTTCGACCTCGACTCGACGCGCGTCGCCGCCCTGGCCGCGGTGGAAGGTCACCTCGTCTCGGTGGCGGAGGCGCCGGCCAGCCCGCCCGTCGAGCGCCGGGCCGAGCGACTCCTCGAGAAGCAGCGGGCCGGCGCCGAGTTCTGCTTCGTCAACCACGCGGGTGGGGTCGGGCCCGTGCGCCGGTTCATCGGGGAGGCCCAGGACCTCGGCGTCACAACGGGTTTCATCCCCTGCGTGCCCGTCGTCATCGACCCGCAGAGCGCCGAGCTGCTCCGCAGCTTTACCTCGCTCGTCCTGCCCCCGGGCTTCCTCGACCGGATCCTCGGGGCGAGCGACCCGGCCCACGAGGGTGTTGCCGCCGCCGTCGAGCTCGCGCTCGGGCTCCTCGCGCTCGACGGGGTGGTCGGGGTCGACCTGTCCGGCGGCTCCGGGCCGGGCAGCGAGGTCCGCTACTGCGAGGCGTTCGCCGAGATCGGTCGGGCGCTGGCGCCCGCCCTGCGCTAGCGGCCGTCAGCCGGGCAGCAGGAACCGGTCCCAACCTGTTGCTGTGCGCCGGAACTCGACCCGGCGACTCGCGGTGTCGACCCCGGTCGCCCAGAACGTCACCCGGGTCGGGCGCACGAGATAGCCGGTCCAGCTCTCGGGCTGGTCGAAGCCGTCCGGGTGGGCGGCCGCGACCTGCGCCCACAGCTCCCGGCGCCGCGCGAGAGACAGCTGGGCGAAGGCGGGGGTGTTCTCGTGGGCGAGCTGCTGGAGGAAGGGCGAGCGGGACCGGTATGCCGCGGCCACCTCCGCGGCCGGTGCGACCTCGGCCCGGCCCTGCACGACGAGCTGACGGCTGAAGCCCTCCCAGAGCAGGGTCAGGGCGACGTCGGGGTGGGCCGCGATCTGAGCCACCTTGCGGCTGGCGGCGTCGGTGTGGAAGGAGAAGCCCGAGCCGTCGCACGCGGTGAGCAGGACCGTCCGGGCGTCGGCCCGCCCGTCCTCCGTGACCGTCGAGAGCGTCATCCTGGGCCGGTCGGGGTCGTCGTTGGTCGGCAGCCAGAGGGTGAGCAGGGGCCATGGCTGCGTCTCTGTGGGGTCGTCCTGGTCGTGGGCGAGCTCATCGGGGAGCCCGGCCGGCTCGACGCTCACGGCAGGGATCCCCGTCTTCATCGCCCGCCCTCCGCCCTGAAGCGATCGATCTCGCGCAGCGCCGCGACGCCGTCGAGGAGCGCCCGCCGGTAGAGCTCGGCCCCCCACTCGGCGGTCGCCCCGGTCGGGTCGCCGATGACGCCGGAGGGGCCGAAGTCGTTGCTCAGCCAACCGAACTGGACCCGGCCCCCGTTGAACTTGATGAGCTCGAAGTCGGCGAGGTGATCCGGCACCGACCGCTCCGCCAGGGACAGGTCGACGAGGTCGGGGCGCAGGTGCAGGATCAGCGAGGTCTCCGCGTGGCCGCCGTGGATCCCGAAGCCCCGCTCGTCGGGGCCCTCGACGCCGTCTCCCGCCGGCCCACTCATGCCGGTGAGGAAGGTCCGCAGGCCGAACCGTCGGCGGATCTCGCGCAGCGCGACCTGCAGGAGCGCGGTGTTGCCGCCATGACCGTTGTAGAACACCAGGGTCCGGGCCGGGGTCGCCGCGACCGAACGCCCGACGTCGATGACGAGGCGGAACAGGGTGTCCGCCTCCAGCCAGGTCGTCCCCGGCGCCCAGTGGTGCTCGTCGGACTTGGTGAAGGGCTGCGCCGGCAGCGCCCAGACGTCGAGCCCGTCCGCCGCGGCGGCGTCGACGACGGCGTGACCGACGAGGTCGGCGGTGAGCAGGTCGGTGCTGAGCGGGAGGTGGGGGCCGTGGTGCTCGATCGAGCCGGTCGGCAGGACGACGATCGAGCGCTCGGTGAGGGTCGCGGCGAGAGCAGGGCCCGAGAGCTCCTCGAGGCGGCGGCTCCCGTTCTCCGGGCGCTGGCTGGGGGGCGCGGTCACGAGACCTTCGCCCCCGTGGCCATGGGGGCGGGTTGCAGCTTCCCGGGGTTGAGCAGGCCCTGCGGGTCGGTGACCCGGGCCAGCTCACGGGTGCGGTCGGGCTGGAAGTCGACGAACCACTGGTGGCAGTTGTGATAGCCAACCCCGAGCGCCGTGAGCCGCTCGAAGCCCGCCCAGACGTCCTCGGGCGTCGTGTACTCTCCAGCGAGCATCCCGATGGGGCGCCCCTTCTGCGCCTCGATGTGCAGCATGCCTCCGGGGTAGACCGCGTGCACCTCGTCGATCCGTTCGACGAGCGCGTCGCCCGAGACCTCGACGTGGAAGTAGGTGTTGGGGTAGGCCTTCTGCAGCCACTCGATCGGGTGGTTGTAGGACAGCATGCTGACCTTCGTCGTGGCCTGGGCGCCGTCGCGGACGACCTCGACCCGCCCGCCGGCTCCCTCGACGAGCGCTGTGGCGGCATCGAGCGTCGAGGCGTCGAGGATCGCGCGCAGGCTGGCGCGACCGGCCGGGATCGCGGGGTCGGGCGGCAGCGCGTCGGCGAGCGTCGCGAGGTCGGCCGAGACGAGCCGCGGTGTAGGCTCGAGGTCACCGATCTCGCGGATGACGGAGAGCGCCTCGTGGAAGTCGCCGAAGCTCGCGTAGAGCGCCCGCCAGTCCTGCAGCGGCTCGAGTCGGACGGTGGCCCGGGCGATGATGCCCGCGGTCCCGTAGTTGTGCACGTAGGGCTGGGCGGCCGCCCCCTCGACGTGCACGAGAGCGGCCTCCGGCGTCCCGTGCACGACGTCGAGCGCGACGACGAATCCGTCACTGTTGGAACCGTGCCGGATGGAGCCGGTCCCCCCGGATCCGCCGGACAGGAAGCCCCCGATGGTCGACTGCGCGGTGGAGGGATACATCAGCACCTGCTGCCCGCTCTTGCCGGCGGCCTGCTCGATGGCGATCATCGTCGCGCCGGCCTCGGCCGTGAGCCAGCCGTCGCCGACCTCGACGATGGCACGGGCGCGCGTCATGTCGAGGACGAGCCCGCCCGCCATGGGGATGGCCTGGCCGTAGTTGCCGGTGCCCTTGCCGCGGGGGGTGACCGGCACGTGGTGACGCACGGCGGCCGCGACGACCGACGCGATCTGCTCGGCGTCACCGGGGAAGACCACGAGGTCGGCGAGGCCCAGCGGCAGCTGTTCACCGATCACCGGCGAGAGTCTCGAGCCGTCGAGCGAGGCCCGCTCACGCGCCGCGAGGTCCACGCTCACCCCCCGGTCGCCGAGGAGGTCACGCAGCTCGGCCTCGAGGCCGGGGAGGTCGGGCACGGGTGGCGCCAAGGACGGGGTGCCGCCGGGGACAACGGTGGTCATGGAATGCTCCTGCAGGACGAGAAGACAGCAAGGACAGTCGGTTTCACGACAACGAGGCGTATGCCGGTGGTCAGTGCATGATCATCCCACCGGTGACGTTGATCGCCTGGCCCGTGAGGTAGGACCCGTCGTCGGAGGCGAGGAAGGCGACGAGGGCGGCAACGTCGCCCGGCTCTCCGAGCCGGCCGAGCGGGGAGAGCGCCGACCAGCGCGCGACGTCAGCCTCAGTCCGGGTCGCTGCGCCCATCTCGGTCAGGACGTAGCCAGGACAGAGGGCGTTGACCCGGATGCCGTGGGCGCCCCACTCCAGCGCCGCCACCCGGGTGAGGGCGACGACGGCGGCCTTGCTCGCGGCATACGCACCCTCGTTGGCGCCGCCGTGCTTGGCGGCCATGCTTGCGATGTTGACCATCGCGCCGCCAACGCCGCCGGCGATGAGGTGCCGCGCCGCGGCCCGCATCGTGGTCAGCGTTCCGACGGTGTTGACCTGCTGGATCTCTGCCCAGTCCCGCGGGTCGAGCTCGAGCAGCGCCCCGAAGCGTAGGATCCCCGCGGAGTTGACCAGGACGTCGAGGCCGCCGAGGCCGGTCACCGCCGCCTCGACGGCCCGGGTGGTCGCCCCGGGGTCGAGCAGGTCGACCTCGTGGAAGGCGCCACCCACCTCGGTCGCCACCGCCGTCCCTTCCGCGACGAGCCGGTCGAGGACATGGACGCGGGCGCCCTCGGCGTGCAGCCGCCGGACGATGCCGGCGCCGATCCCCCGCGCCCCCCCGACGACCACCGCACGCCGCCCGGCGAGGCGGGTGCAGGTGCTCGTCGGCGTGAGGACGTCGTCCGTCACGACTTCGGGAGACCGATCGAGGTGTCGATGAAGTCGTTCGTGTAGAGGTCGGTCGCCTTGAGGCCGGTGGCGATGGCGTTGCCCTGCGCCTTGTAGATCGGCGTGACGATGTCCAGCATCTTCTGGACCCGGTCGGGCTCGAAGTTGCCGATCGTCGAGTCGCTGCCGTTGCCGACGAGGCCCTGGTCCTTCATCGTCTTGACGGAGAAGTCCGCGACGCCCTGGCTGTAGACCCATCCGGTGTTGTAGGCCGTGACGAGCTCGAGGATGAGCTTCTCGGCCGGGGCCGGGTCGGCGAAGAAGTCGACCTCCGCCTTCTGCAGCACCGGCACCAGTTTCTTGAGGCACGGGGTGAGCTCCGTCAGACGGGACTTCTTCACGGAGACGGCCGCGGCATACGTCGGGAAGCCGGCGTCGTGGACGAGCTGGTACTTGACCGGCTTGGCCCAGGCCTTGATCTCGTTCTGGTAGATGTAGGGCTCGGCCGAGGCGAAGCCCTGCTGCGCGTCCTTGCCGCCCGCCGCGACGAACGAGGCTGGTGTGCCGTCGTATCCGCCGTCGGTGTGGCTCTTCGGGATGATGTTGGAGCCGATGAGGTAGTCCATGTAGGCGGCCCCGCCGAAGTAGCGGACCACGGCCGCGGTCTTGCCGAGGTCGGCGATGGTCTTCACGTCGGGGTAGGTCGCCGGGTCCCACATGATCATCTGCGGGTTCTTCTCGAGCGGCGCGAAGACGGCGACCGACGGGGTCTTGTCCGAGACGCTGATCGCCTCGTCGGTGCTGACGTAGCCCAGGGTGATGGCGGGGTTCGCGTAGAGCTGGCTGGAGACGGTCTGGAAGCCGATCGCCGGCCCGCCGGACTGGATGGTGATGGTGATGCCGGTGGCCTTGCCGGACGACATGAGCGGCCCCGTCACCGACTTGTTGCCGGAGTCGATCTTGTAGTCCGTCCCGAGGAGCTCGTAGAGGTGCCCGTGCTCCGACTCGGGGTTCCAGTCGGTCTGGATGCCGATCGACGCGGGGCAGACCGACGCGAGGTTGACGCCGCCGGCCGCCGCGGTGGCCACGGACGTGGTCTCGGCGCTCCCCGAGGAGCACGCGGCGAGGGCAGCGAGGGAGAACGTGGCGGCGAGGGCCACGACCGGGCGAGCAGTTCTCTGCATGGGGACTCCGTTTTCGAGGGGGCGGGCAGTGGGGAGCGAGAGCGGAAGGGACAGCTGGGGTCAGGACCGTGTCGTGTCGTACCAGCGGCCCACGGCGAGCTTGCGGAGGACGCCGAAGAACCAGAAGACGACGACGCCGAAGAGGGCGGCGAAGATGATCGCGGTGAACAGCTCGGAGGCCAGCAGCCGTGACTGGTAGACGCTCATCAGCGACCCCAACCCGGGGGTGCCGCGGCGGAAGAAGAAGTCGCCGACGATCGCGCCGACGACGGAGAGCCCGGCCGAGATCCGGAGCCCGGCGAAGATCGCCGGCAGCGCGGCGGGCAGCTGGAGCTTCAGGAGGGTCGTCCAGCGGCTCGCGTGCTGCAGGCGGAAGAGCTCTCGCTGGCTCACGTCGACCGACTGCAGCCCGAAGAGGGTGTTAGAGACCATCGGGAAGAGCGCGATCATCACGCAGACGATCATCCGGGCGGTGAAGTCGTAGCCGAACCAGAAGCCGATGAGCGGCACGAGGGCGAGGATCGGGATGCACTGCAGCACAACGGCATACGGAAAGAGCGAGAGCTCGATCCAGCGGGCCTGGGACATCCCGATGCCCCAGCCGACGCCGATGACGATCGCGACGACCAGCCCCGACAGGGCCACCAGCGCGGTGAGGCCGAGCGAGCGGATGATGTCGGTGATCACCGGGCCGTTGAGGAACCCCTCGGTCACGATCTGGTGCGGCGGGGGCAGGAGGAACCGGCGGTCGACGGGCAGGATGACCATGCTCAGCAGGTACCAGAAGCCGATGAGGAGGGCGAGGACGGCGATCGGCGGCCCCCAGACCTTGATGCTGCGCCGGCTCGGCGCGGTCTTCGCCCGGACGCGTCCGGCGCTTGCGACGGTCGTGGGCTCGGCGGTCGCGAGCTCGGTGGTCACGAGTGGTCTCCTCGGAGGGCGTGCGACACGGCGCCGACCAGCTCGGCATACTCCGCGGTGAAGCGCAGGTCGGGGTCGCGCGGCAGGGGGAAGGGCACCTCGAAGGTGGCGACGATGCGCCCCGGACGACCCGACATCACGACGACCTTGGTCGAGAGGTAGACCGCCTCCGAGACGGAGTGGGTGATGAAGAGGGCACCGAACTGCTTCTCGGTGTAGAGCCGGACGAGCTCGTCGTTCAGCCGCTCCCGGGTGATCTCGTCGAGCGCGCCGAACGGCTCGTCGAAGAGGAAGAGCTCGGGGTCGAGGGTCAGCGACCGCGCCAGCGACGCCCGCATCCGCATGCCGCCGGAGAGGGCCCGCGGCAGGTGCTTCTCGAAACCGGTGAGGCCGACGAGGTCGATGGCCAGCTTCGCCTTGGCCTTGCGCTCCGCCTTGGGGATGCCGTGGAGCTCGGCCAGCAGCTCGACGTTGGCCGAGACGTCGCGCCAGGGGAGCAGCGTCGCGTCCTGGAAGACGTAGCCGATCCGCTTCGTGTCCGCGGTCATGTCGCCCTCGGTGACCTGCTCGAGACCGGAGGCGATCCGCAGCAGCGTGCTCTTGCCGCAGCCGGACGGACCGACGACAGAGACGAACTCGCCGCGGGCGACCGTGAGGTCGACGCCGGCGAGAGCGGTCGTGCCGTCGGGGAACGTCATCGCGACGTCCCGGAAGTCAAGGATCGTCGTGCCCCTGACGCGGTCGGTGGGCGTGGAAGCCGTGACGGTCACGGCGTCACCTCTTCTCGAGCTGGGGTGCGCGGGTGGGTGGGTGCGTCGAACGCGCAGGGAGCGCCACGTGCCGCAGAACCGTGCTGCTCGCCACCAGCGAGCCGCGGTGGATGACGAAACGGTCGGCCGGCGCCGCGGCGATGACATCCGGCAGCGACGTCCCGCGCACGGCCAGCAGCTCGGCGGCCGCGCCGACCAGGGGACCTGCGGCCGGCAGGCCGAGGACGTCGCGTGCGCCGCTGGACACCGCGGCATACGCCTCGGTGGGGGTGAGGTGACCGGCGACGACGAGCAGCATGGCCGTCTCGAGGGCGTCGCTGCGGCCCAAGGGGTTGAAGGGGTCGCGGACGTTGTCGGCGCCGGCGGCGAAGCGGGCTCCGGCGTCGAGGAGGGCCCGCGCCGGCGTGAGCCCGCGGGGGGTCGAGGCCGGGTGGTCCCAGCCCTGGAGGAAGAGGTTGGTGATGGGGTTGGCGATGATGCCGATCCGAGCGCCGACGACCTTGGCGATGAGGGCGTCGCGCTCGACGACGGGGAGCGTGCCGAGGCGGACGCAGTGGCCGGCCGACACGTTCTGGAGCCACCCGCTCACCCGGTCGGCGAAGTCACCGAGGGTGAGGGGTCCGTCGAGGTTCTCGTCGGTGTGCAGGTCGACGTCGACGCCTCGGCGCTCGGCGAGGTCGAGGAGGCGGTGCAGCTCGCCCTGCGGGTCGAGCGCCAGGTGCGGTGCGCCACCCACGGCGTCCACCCCGAGGTCGAGAGCCGCCTCGATGTCGCGGTCGGGGGTCTCCTGGCCGCTCAGGGCCACGAGCTCGATGTCGATGAGGTCATCGAGCTCCTGGCGGACCAGCAGGAGCGCCTCCACCCCCCGCAGCGGGGCGTCTCCGAGCAGGATGTCGACGTGGGAGCGCACCGCGGTCGTGCCGTTGGCGAGCATCGCGAGCACCTGCTCCCGCGCGCGGTCCGCGATGTGGGCGACCGGCATGTGCGCGGCATACGCCCGCCAGCTGGCGATGGCCGAGACGAGGTCCCCGGCCGGAGGTCGGATGGCGTCCCACGAGCGAGCCTTGTCGAGGTGGGCGTGCGGGTCAGCGGGCGCCGGCAGGAGCAGGAAGCCGTCGAGGTCGAGGCTGCCCTCGGGGTCGGTCGCGGCTCCCGCGCCGGCCGGGAGGACCGCCGACACCGTCCCCCCGACGAGCTCGACGTCGACCCGGGAGCCGTCGACGAGGGTCGCCGAGCGCAGCAGCTCGAGCGGGAGGGGCAGGCTCGTCACGTGGTGTGGACCTCCACTGGTGTCGGGGGTGGCGGGCGCCCGCGGATGTTGCCCTCATCAACATCCGTCGGCATCGCCGAACTTAGGGGCGACACGTTTCGGTTGTGTGTCGCCATCGTTTCATCGCGTTAATCTCCAGGACCGGCTCTGCGACAACGGTTTCGGCTGTGGTAATCCTGTTCTCCCACTTCTCCCACTTCGCGTACGTCGTCCCCACCCCACCCGTCCCCGCCCCGCACGGTCCCTGTCACCGGGAGGCACCATCAGCACCTCCGCTCCGGCGCTCGACCGCTCCGCTGAGCGTCTCGGCCGTCGTATCCACGAGCTGCGACTCGCTCGTGGCCACACCCTCGTCCAGCTCGCGACGATCGCCGGGCTCTCCCACTCGTTCCTCAGCCAGCTCGAGCGGGGGCTCGCCCGACCGAGCATGGCGTCGCTCGAGCGGATCGCCCGCGCCCTGGGCTCCAGCCAGGTCGAGCTGCTGGCCGGCACAGTCGGGCGATCGGTCGGGGTGTCGGGCGCTGAGGTGTCGGGCGCTGAGGTGCCGGGGCCCAGGATGTCGGTCGCCAGGTCGGCCGAGGCGCACCCGCCGGTGGTCGTACGCCGCGACGAGGGTCCCTGGGGTGGGTTCGGCGACGGGCGGGCCCGGCTCCTCGTCGCGGGCGACCACCGGCTGAGCCCGATGGAGTTCGTCGGCTCGAACCCTGCCTTCGGCGACTTCTTCGTGCACGCCGAGGACGAGTTCCTGACCGTGCTGGCCGGCGGCCTCGTGGTCGAGCTCGGAGACGAGCTCGTGCACGAGCTGGCCGTCGGGGACTCCCTCTACTGCGAAGGTGGGACCCCTCACCGGTGGCGCGCGGCGTCTGCCGACCCCTACCGACTCTTCCTCGTCAAGGAGAACCCGCACCGACCATGAGCACCCTCCACGACACCGACTACGCCGTCCGCGTCGTCGCCCGCAGCGAGGCGGCCGACGGCGTCGCGATCCTCGAGCTCGGCCCGGCGGACGCTGCGGCCCTGCCCCGCTGGCGGGCGGGCTCGCACCTCGACGTGCTCCTGCCCGACGGCGACACCCGGCAGTACTCCCTCGTCGGCGACACGGCCGACCCGACCTGGCGGATCGGCGTGCTCCGCGAGGAGGGTGGCCGCGGCGGGTCGCGGTGGCTCCACGACGAGGTCGCGGTCGGTGACGAGCTGCGGGTCGCCGGCCCCCGCAACCACTTCGAGTTCGAGCCGCTCAAGGGCACCCGCTGCCTCTTCGTCGCGGGCGGCATCGGGATCACCCCCCTCTCGGCCATGGTCGCGACCGCGGAACGGGCCGGGGTGGAGTGGGAGCTGCACTACGCCGGCCGGTCCCGCACCACGATGGCCCTTGCCGCGGAGCTCGTCTCGGCACACCCGGATCGGGTTCGTCTCTATCCCGCCGACGCGGGCAGCCGGCTCGACGTCACGGGCCTGTATGCCGACCTGCCGCCATTCACGATCACCTACTGCTGCGGGCCTGCTCGCCTCATCGACGCGGTCGAGGTGGCTGCCCGTGGCCGCCAGCTCAAGCTCGAGCGGTTCGTGGCCAGGGACATCGGCGACCCCGTCCGTGCGGATCCCTTCGAGGTCGAGCTCGCCTACTCCGGCGCCGTCCTCACGGTCCCCCCGGAGCGCTCGGTCCTCGAGGTCGTCGAGGAGAGCGGCACCCTCGTGCTCTCCTCCTGTCACCAAGGCACCTGCGGCACCTGCGAGACCCGGGTCCTCGAGGGCGAGGTCGACCACCGCGACTCCATCCTCACCTCCGACGAGCAGGCGGCCAACGACGTGATGTATCTCTGCGTCTCCCGCTCCGCCGGCCCCCGCCTCGTCCTCGAGCTCTAGGCCCAACCCCCGCCCCGCCGCCCCTCCCCCCCGCCCCCGGATTGGGGTGAAACCGCGTCATCGATGACGCGTTCGTACCCCAATCCGGGTGTGGGGCGGGGCGCTCGGGCCCGGTTCAGCCGAGCCGAGCGACGCGAGCGAGTCGGGCGCGCAGCCGTTCGACGACCTCGCGCTCCGCGACCCGCACCAGCTCGTAGTCGCGCACCACGACCTCACCGGCGACGACGACGTGCCGCGGGCGCCGGCCGGGCGCCGCCCAGAGCAGTCCGGCCACCGGGTCGGCCACGCCTGCGTCGGCGACCCCGGAGACGTCCCATACGCAGAGGTCCGCGGCCGCGCCGGGCCGCAGGTGGCCCAGCTCGGGCCGGCCGAGACCCACCGCAGAGCCACGGGTGGCCATCCCGAGCACCGCCCGGGCCGCCAGCTGGGGCCCGACGAGGCCGGAGACCTGCATCGCCAGGCGAGCGTCGGCGAGCAGGTGCCCGGCGTCGTTCGATCCACCCCCACTGGTGCCGAGTCCGACGACGACCCCGGCCTCCAGGAGCGCAGCGACCGGCGCCACCCCCCACCCCATGGGGACGTCGCAGCCGGGGGCGTGCGTCGCGGCGCACCCCGCGGCGGCCACCAGCGCGATCTCCTCCGGGGTGACGTCGCACAGGTGCGCGAGCGTGACGTCCGGGCCCAACCACCCCCACTCATCGAGGAGCTGCAGCGGCCGCTTCCCGTAGCGCTCCAGCGCGATGGCGACGTCGACCTGCTCGTTGGCCTGGGTCCGCCGCCGTAGGCCGTGCCGCTGCGCGACCTCGCCCAGCAACGCGAACGTCTCCCGCGGGTCCGAGTGCACCCCGGCCGGGCCGACCGCGACCTGCAGCATCCCGTCGGCGGAGACACCGTCGGCCCGTCCAGGGACGAGGGCCTGGCAGATCGCCTCCGCCGACAGCGCCGCCTCCTGCGGGTCGTCGCGCGCCGACCCACGCACGAAGACGAGCCGGCTCCCCACCGACGACGCCGCGTCGGCCGCTGCCCGGGCCAGCGCCACCGAGTCGGCGGTGGACGCGCCGGCCGGCCACGTGAGGTGGTGGTCCGCGATCGTCGTCACGCCGCACAGCAGCCCCTCGGCCGATCCGGCGAGAGCGGCGGCCCCGACCAGCTCGGGGTCCACCCCGACCCGCACGTATGCCGCGGCCATCGTCGGCAGCCACGTCGCCATCGGCACCCCGCGGGTGCCGGGAAGGGTGCGGAACGCAGTCTGCAGGAGGTGGTGGTGGGCGTTGACGAGACCCGCGGTGACGACGCAGCCCGAGACGTCGAGCGCCTCGGGTCTGCCGCCGAGGCCAGCACCACCGACGCCAGCAGCGACCGGCCCCTCACCCCCTGCCACCTGCCCGTCGACCAGCAGCAGGTCACCGGCCCGCTCGGTCGTCTCGTCGACGACGATCGTCATCGCCTCGCGGAGGAGCAGGGGGGTCGGTCTCATGGCAGCGATGCTCGCACCCCCGCATGTCGATCAGGTGACCGGCTGGACCGGGAATCAGATGACCGGCCCGACCTGGCCGACCTGGGCCGACCCGGTCCCACCCGGCGGACCGACGACGCGTAACCCCTCCATCCCCTCAGCCCCAGGGTCCGGGCCCCCGACGGCGGTTCGCGGCGCTATGGGTTAGTTTCGAGGCTGCTGCCCACCCCGAGAGGACAGTCCCCCATGCCCCACTCCTTCCTTCCCGACGTCCCGAAGCGCCCACGCACCATCCCCCGATCGACCGTCCGCGGCCTGTCCGCCGTCGCCCTCCTGCTTCTCGCACCGGTCCTCGCCGACTGCGGGTCGCCCGCACCGACTGCGGCTCCGCTGCCTCGATCGGCCACCTCCACGCCGACCGTGGCGGTGGCGAGCGGCACGCCCACCCCGTCCACCCACAGCGGCACGGTGCCGATCACGGCGACGCCGACCACGAGCAGTGCGAGCACCACCACACCCAGCACCACCACCCCCGCAGCACCCGCGGCGGCGGCAAGACCCCTTCCCCCGGCCACGACTCGCGCCTCCCGCGCCAGGTCCAGTCCCCGGGTGGTGCCGGCACCCTCCCACGGCACCCCGGTGGCGCCGGCTCCACCGGCACCGGCCCCACCCGCCCCACCAGCCCCGCCGCAGCCCGCCCCGCCGCCGCCGCCGCCGCCGCCACCCTCCGGCAGCCAAGGCGCATACGAGGCGCGGATGATTGCCCTCATCAACGGCCAGCGGGCCGCGGCAGGGGTGGGTCCGCTAGCGGCCCAGTCGTGCCCCCACGGCTACGCCGAACCCTGGTCGCCGCGGATGGCTACGGCCGGCGGGCTCTCCCACCAGTCGATGAGCGCACTCCTGTCGGGCTGCGGCGCGCACGCCGCGGCCGAGAACGTCGGGATGACCAGCGACCAGACCCCGGACGCGCTGATGGCCCTCTTCATGGGGTCGCCCGAGCACCGCGCCAACATCCTCGACCCCGCCCTGCGGGGTGTCGGGATCGGCGCCTACCGCGACGCCCACGGCACCTGGTGGGTCACCCAGGACTTCGTGGGCTGACCGGACGCCCTGAGGGCCGGGCCGCACGACAGAGGAGCGCCCCCACCGGATCCGGTGGGGGCGCTGCTGTCGTGCGTCGAGCGTCAGGCGCTGACGGCTCCGGAAGAGTCCTGAGGACCGTCCGCCTTGGTCAGGTCGACCAGCGGGAGGTCCGGGATCTCCGGGAGGGTGTCCTCGCGGCGCGAGCCCTGGAAGGTGAAGGTCGAGTCCTTCTCCTCCCCGGTCGCGTCGACGAGCACGAACTCGCCCGCCTTGAGCTCGCCGTAGAGGATCTTCTCCGACAGCATGTCCTCGATCTCGCGCTGGATCGTCCGACGCAGCGGACGGGCACCCAGGACGGGGTCGTAGCCCTTCTTGGCCAGCAGGTTCTTAGCCATGGTCGTGAGCTCGAGGCCCATGTCCTTGTCCTTGAGCCGCGAGTCGAGCTTGGCGATCTCGAGGTCGACGATCGTGACGATCTCGGTCTGGCTCAGCTGCGGGAAGACGATGATGTCGTCCACGCGGTTGAGGAACTCGGGGCGGAAGTGCTGCTTGAGCTCGTCCTGGACCTTGTTCTTCATCCGCTCGTACTCGGACTTGGTCTCCGGCCCGGCTGAGAACCCGAGGGCGCCCTTGCTGATGTCCCGGGTGCCGAGGTTGGTCGTCATGATGATGACCGTGTTCTTGAAGTCGATCATCCGGCCCTGCGAGTCGGTGAGCCGGCCGTCCTCGAGCACCTGCAACAGGGTGTTGAAGATGTCGGGGTGGGCCTTCTCGACCTCGTCGAAGAGGACGACAGAGAACGGCTTGCGGCGGACCTTCTCGGTCAGCTGGCCGCCCTCCTCGTAGCCGACGTAGCCGGGCGGCGAGCCGAAGAGCCGCGAGACGGTGTGCTTCTCGGAGTACTCCGACATGTCGAGCTGGATCAGGCTGTCCTCGTCACCGAAGAGGAACTCGGCGAGCGTCTTGGCCAGCTCGGTCTTGCCGACGCCCGTGGGGCCGGCGAAGATGAACGAGCCACCGGGGCGCTTCGGGTCCTTGAGCCCAGCGCGCGTGCGACGGATCGCCTGGGAGAGCGCCTTGATGGCGGCCTCCTGGCCCACGACCCGCTTGTGCAGCTCGTCCTCCATGTGGAGCAGACGGCTCGACTCGGCCTCGGTCAGCTTGAACACCGGG
>NZ_JANXRJ010000310.1 GCF_025353065.1 Lapillicoccus sp. | reverse complement strand
CCCAGGACGTCGAGCTGGTGGTGCCGGATGCCGCGGCGCTGGTCGGGGGGCACCTTCGCCGTGCCGAGGTCCATCCCGCGGTAGAGCTGCATCGCGTCGGAGTTGACGATCTCGGCGCCGAGCCGCTCGGCGACGTCAAGGGCCAGGTCGGACTTGCCGCTGGCGGTCGGGCCGACGATCGCGAGCAGCCGCGGGGAGGAGCTCGAGCTCACCGCGCCTCGGTCCTCAGACGAGGTGCTCGTCGTGACCGCCTTCGTCGAGGTCATCCTCGTCGTGTCCGAAGGGATCGGCGTCGACCCCCGGCATCCATGAGCCGCCCGGCACTCCCCAGCCGTTCTTCGTGATCGCCTTGCGTGCCTTCCTGGCCTGCCGCTCGTCGAGCCGGTCGGTGTAGAGCTTGCCGTTGAGGTGGTCGAACTCGTGCTGCATGCACCGGGCGAACCACCCGGTGGCCTCGAACTCCACGGGGTTGCCGTCCACGTCGAAGCCCTGGACCCGGACGTGCTCAGCCCGCTTCAGCGGATAGTTCTCGCCCGGCACGGAGAGGCAGCCCTCGCTCTCGTCGTCCGGGTCGGGGCGGTCGGTGGAGATCTTGCCGAGGGTGAGGATCGGGTTGACGACCACGCCGCGCGGGGGCACCCGGTCGTCGTTGCCCATCTCGTAGACGAACAGGCGGAGGGGGACCCCGATCTGGGGCGCCGCGAGGCCGACCCCGTGAGCGACGTCCATCGTCTCGTACATGTCGGCCACGATGTCCACCAGCTCGGCGTCGAAGGCCTCGACGCGCCGGGCGGTCTGATGCAGGACCGGCTCCCCGGTGATGACGATGGGACGAACGGCCATGCGCTCAGTCAATCAGCCGTCGCCGACGCCCTGCCACCCGCCCGGTGGGAGTCGTGGCCGCCGGTGGAGTTCTCCTCGGCCGGGTGCGAGGGTGGGGCGCACGCAGCGACACCGGGGTATGCCGGCCCGATCCGCCACGACCCACCAGACCCGACCCGCCGGGACGAGGAGCACGCACGATGAGCGAGTCAGACAGCGTCGAGCAGGAATCGAAGCACCACGTCTCCGAGCCGGTGGACCTGCCAGAGCAGGTGGACGTGCCAGAGCAGTCGGGGGACGCCTCCTTCGACCGCGCGGTGTCCGCCGTCGAGAGCCGCTGGACCTCCCACGGCGGAGAGGCACCGGAGCACGAGCCGGTCGTGGTCCGGGAGCACGGGGACGACCCGGATGGCGACTGGAAGCCGGCAGCCGTCCCGGACGGCGAGGACGCCGACCAGGGCGGTGGGGTCTCGGACGGATCCGAGTCCGGCCAGGACGCCGGCTCGATGTCCTGACCCGCTTCGACCGCCCGCCACCCTCCTCCCCGGATTGGGGTACGAACGCGTCATCGATCACGCGTTCTCACCCCAAGCGGGTGTGCCGGGTGGGTCAGGAGACGCTGCAGCCGGCTGCTACCGGGGTCGCGCCGGGACGGCCGATCGACGGCATCCCGAGCGACACCGCCGGTTTCGCGTCTCCACTCTCCTGGAGCGCCGCCCACGCGTCGCCGCCACGGGTGCGGCGCACGGCATACGGGCCGCCCTGGGTGCCGGAGTCCGCGACCAGGTGGTGGGGCGCACCGTAGGTGACCCCCACCTCGACCGCGTCGCCGGGACGCGGCACCTCGGAGCCCGGCGGGACCGCGAAGTGGACGAGCCGGTTGTCGCGGGCCCGGCCGGAGAGGCGGTGGGTCTCGGCGTCCTTGCGGCCTTCGCCGGTCGCGACGAGCACCTCGAGGATCTGTCCCTCGAGGGCGCGGTTGCCGGCCCAGGAGACCTCCTCCTGCACGAGCAGCAGCCGGTCGTAACGGTTCTGGACGACCGCCTTCGGGATCTGGTCGTCCATCGTCGCGGCTGGCGTGCCGGTGCGGATCGAGTACTGGTAGGTGAAGGCGCTGGAGAACCGGGCCGCGCGAACCACATCGAGGGTCTGCTCGAAGTCCTCCTCCGTCTCGCCGGGGAAGCCGACGATGATGTCGGTCGTGATCGCCGCGTCGGGGATCCGGTCCCTGACGCGGTCGATGATGCCGAGGAACTTCGCGCTGCGATAGGACCGGCGCATCGCCCGCAGGACCCGGTCGGAGCCGGACTGCATCGGCATGTGAAGGCTCGGCATGACGTTGGGCGTCTCGGCCATCGCCTCGATGACGTCATCGGTGAACGCGGCGGGGTGCGGGCTGGTGAAGCGCACCCGCTCGAGCCCGTCGACCTCGCCGCAGGCCCGCAGCAGCTTGCCGAACGCGAGCCGGTCGCCGAACTCGACGCCGTAGGAGTTGACGTTCTGGCCGAGGAGGGTGATCTCGACGACCCCCTGGGCCACGAGCGCCTCGATCTCGGCGAGGATCTCCCCCGGCCGGCGGTCGACCTCAGTGCCGCGCAGGCTCGGGACGATGCAGAACGTGCAGGTGTTGTTGCAGCCCACCGAGATCGAGACCCACGCGGCATACGCGGAGTCGCGGCGGGTCGGCAGGGTCGAGGGGAAGACCTCGAGGCTCTCCTTGATCTCGACCTCGGCCTGCCGGTTGTGGCGGGCCCGGTCCAGCAGGGCCGGGAGCGAGCCGATGTTGTTGGTGCCGAAGACGACGTCGACCCACGGGGCGCGCTCGACGATGATGCCCTGGTCCTTCTGGGCGAGGCAGCCACCGACGGCGATCTGCATGTCGGGGTTCTTCAGCTTGGCCGGGCGCAGATGACCGAGGTTGCCGTAGAGCTTGTTGTCCGCGTTCTCGCGGACCGCGCAGGTGTTGAAGACGACAACGTCGGCGGTCTCGGGAGATGCGGAGCCGAGACTGTGGACGTCGACGTAGCCCGCGGTCTCGAGCAGGCCGGCGAGCCGCTCGGAGTCGTGCACGTTCATCTGGCAGCCGTGGGTGCGCACGTCATAGGTCTTGCGTGTGGTCTGGGATGTCATCGCACCGACAAGGGTATGCCGTGTCGCCGGCTGTGCTGATCAGGCTGGGTCAGGTCGGGGTCAGTCGCGTTGATGCTCCGGGGCTCCGTTGACGGCGTCGCGCACGACGGCGTAGATGACCGACGACGGATAGCCCTTCCGGGCCAGCATCCCCTGCAACCGGCGGGACTGGACGTGCGGCTCGAGGCCGCCCATCGCCCGAATCTTCCTGGCCACCAGCTCCTCCGCCCGGGCCCGCTCCGACTCGTCGTCGATCGAGCCGAGCGTCTCGGCGACGACGTCGTCGTCGACCCCCTTCCATCGCAGCTCCTGGGCGAGAGCCCGCTTGGACAGCCCGCGGCCGGCCTGCTTGGTCCGCACGACGGTCTCGGCGAAGGCCGCATCGTCGACAAGGCCTACGGCGCTCATCCGGTCGAGGACCCGGGCGGCGACGTCTGCGTCATAGTCCCGCTCTCGCAGCTTGTCGGCGAGCTGTTTGCGGGTCCGCGGACCCAGGGTGAGCTGGTTCAGGACGATCTGACGCGCTTCGTCCTCGCCGTCGGGTTGGACAGGATCGGGAAGGTCTGCTGGCTGATCCCCGGCCACCCACAGCCGGGCAGCGGCGCTCGAGGCCGACTCACCCGGCATACGGGAGGGGGGAGGGGCCGAGGCCCCTGCGGCCGGGCAGCGGGCCGACTCCTCCGCTGCCGCCAGGACCCTGGCGGCAGCGGCGAGACGTTCCTGCTTCGTGCTGGTGCCAGACATCGTGCTCAGAAGTTGACCGGGACGTCGGCGACGACCGGCTTGTCGATCTGCGGGCCGATGCCGAGCTTCTCCTTGATCTTCTTCTCGATCTCGTCCGCGAGGTCGGGGTTGTCCCGCAGGAACGAGCGAGCGTTCTCCTTGCCCTGGCCGAGCTGGTCGCCCTCATAGGTGTACCAAGCGCCGGCCTTGCGCACGAAGCCCTGCTCGACCCCCATGTCGATCAGGCCTCCCTCTCGGGAGATGCCCTGCCCGTAGATGATGTCGAACTCGGCCTGCTTGAACGGCGGCGACATCTTGTTCTTGACGACCTTGACCCGGGTGCGGTTGCCGACCGCGTCGGAGCCGTCCTTGAGCGTCTCGATGCGCCGGACGTCGAGCCGGATCGAGGCATAGAACTTCAGCGCCTTGCCACCGGTCGTCGTCTCGGGCGAGCCGAACATGACGCCGATCTTCTCGCGGAGCTGGTTGATGAAGATGGCCGTCGTGCCGGTGTTGTTGATCGCACCGGTGAGCTTGCGCAGCGCCTGCGACATGAGGCGGGCCTGCAGACCGACGTGGCTGTCACCCATCTCGCCCTCGATCTCGGCGCGAGGCACGAGCGCCGCCACGGAGTCGATCACGACCAGGTCGATCGATCCGGAGCGGATGAGCATGTCGGCGATCTCGAGCGCCTGCTCCCCCGTGTCGGGCTGGGAGACGAGAAGGGCATCGATGTCGACACCGAGCGCCTTGGCGTA
>NZ_JANXRJ010000296.1 GCF_025353065.1 Lapillicoccus sp. | reverse complement strand
CGGCACCCCACCCAGCCAGGTCACCGGCATCCGGCCGCCGAGGCCCGGGCCGGTGAAGTAGGGGTTGCCTTCGGTGCCGGGGCCCGTGAAGTAGGGAGTGCCGTCGGTGCCGGGCCCGGTGAAGTAGGGGGCGCCGGTGAGACCCGGTCCGGTGACGTAGGGGCTGCCCTCGATCTCCGCGTCGCCGGGTGCCGCGCCCGGCTCCAGGGTCTGCGACGTCAGCGTCACGAGGTGGTTGAGACCCACCGTGAACTGCCGGTCGCCCCCGGCGAGCTCGCGGTAACGCTGCAGCACGGTCCACGCGTTGGGGGCGGGGAGGTCGGACTTCGGGTCGGTACGCAGGTGGAAGCGGGTCACCCAGACCTGGGCGGCGAGGTCGGACAGCGCCTGCTCGGTGAGCGCGCTGACGTAGGTCTCGCGCTTGCCCGTCGCCGAGTCGGAGGTCCCGATCCGGTGGCCGGTCGAGGTGGCGGCCTCGACGAGCGCCTCGATCGCGGGCCCCGCGCCGGAACCCTGGACGAGGAGCTGGTCGGCGACGTATGCCGTGGGGTCGGGGGTGCGGCCGCGGTGGTCGGTGGCCCGGTCGGGGACCAGGACGTGACCGCCGTGACGACGCAACGCCTCGGTCGGCACCTGGGGCCCGGGGACGCGCGACGGCAGCCCGGACGGGGGTGGGTCCTGCGGAGTGGTGCGGTAGGCCATGTGCCGGTCTCCTCGTCAGGCCGCGGATTCCCCTGCGTGGTCCGAGCGTAGAGCGCTGCGTCCGCGTTGAGGAGGGCTGAGGTGGAGGAGCGCTGAGCGGGCGTACTGATACATCCCTGCGGTGTCCTGCGTTCGACGGAGCGGGCCGTAGTCCAGGTCTTCCAGAAATTTTTGACCGGACACGTATCTGGGGCGCGGCCCCCGACTCCTCAGGGGTGTCCGGCGCATCGGGGGCGCCGGACACCTGCGCCGACACTCCTCGGGGGGGGTGTCGGTCCGGGTGCGGTGTCGCGGGTCAGGGACACGGGGTTCCACGGCCGCACGGACGTGACGCCGCACCCCCCTTCGGGACGTCGTTCGGGGGACGGACGACAGCCAGTGGGGACGAGGTCGGTGGAGTCGCGGGGGCGGCTCCGCCGACCTCTTCGCGCTGTCGGAATTGTGGTGGTTGCTGTCGGGAGGTGTCGGGAGGTGTGGGGAGTACCGACCGGTCTGGGAGACTGAGAGCCGACCCGGGTGGGTTCGCATAGTGGCCGAGTGCAGTCGCCTTGAAAGCGACCAGAGGGCAACCTCTCGTGGGTTCAAATCCCACACCCACCGCGCTTGCTCGGTTCCACCACGTCGACCGCCCGGCGGTGAGCACGCTCATGACGATCCGTCCACGCGTTCCCACACAGAGGTGGAAGTGGGACCATCCTGATTGCCGAAGAGCTCGGCCTGGCCCAGCTCCTCAGTGCATGAGACCGTGCCGTGCAGTCAGGACCGGTCAAACCGCCGCAGCCCTGTCGAGTCGCCGTCGAGGCGATCGCCCTCCCCGACGGCGTGACCACGATGGACCTGCTCGATCGCGTCGATCGGTGGGCGTGCTCCTGTGTGGAGGTCACCCGATCGGTGCTTCGGGCGCGCCAGGTTGTTCCCGCGGGCGTTCACGGACGAGCGCCGTCTCGACGCGTCGAGCAGCTCATCCCGCTGGCCGACGAGGTGGGCCTGTCGATGCACCCACCTCGCGATGGCCTTCGCGATCGCGCACCCCGGCGTCACCAGCGCGCTGCTCGACGCCCGCACCATGGAGCAGCTCGACGACCTGCTCTCGGGCCTGGACACCGTCCTGTCGGTCGAGGAACGCTCTGGCGCCTGAGCCCTCGGTGCCCATGACCGCATCGGTGCGACGCAGCGGGCGGTATACGGGCGGGCTGGCGGCATACGGCCCGGTCGCCCGACCAACAGGCACCAGACTGCCGCCGCCCGAGGGCCGGCGTGACTCCGGCGTGCCGGCCCGCCTGCGCCTGTTCAGGGGGCGGAGCGGCTAACCCCCCACATGAGTTCCGGAGGCGCCGTCACGATGCCGAGGCGGATGGCGACCGTCCGACGAGGACGGTGAGCGGCCGTGGTGCGCCGGTATGCCGCAGCGTCACGAGACACCCCTCCCGCCGCACCTCGGCGCCCTCGCACCTCACGTCGTGGGCCGTCTGGAGGACGACGCGGCTGCCCGGGTGGCCGTGGCCGTCACCCACTCCGAAGGCGAAGCTCACGCCGTCGTCGCCGATGTCGGTCACCTCGGCCGTCGCGGAGACGATCCGCCCCCAAGGCGTGGTCAGCCCGAGGCCGAGCAGGTGGCCGGTGCGGGCCGGCACGTGCAGGGTTCCGCCGCCGACCTGCTCGCCGTGGAAGCCGAGCTCCACCCGGGCGGGGTATGCCGTGGGGTTCAGCAGGTGGACCATCCGGTCGCCCGCCGGGCTCCGGGTCGAGGTCACGACGACACCGGGGACGTCGGTGGTCAGCCCGAGGCCGGCCGGTGCACCCAGCCGGGCGGCGATGGCGGCGAAGAGCCCCGGCATCGACGGCATGTCCGCCGTGAGCAGGACGGCGGTCCCCCTGCCGAGCGTGACCTCGACCCCGCACACGTGCCCGTCGACGTCGGTCAGCAGCGGGGTGGCGCCGGACGACCCGAGGTCGAGCGGCTGCAGCCACCCGACCCGGGTCTCGGGGATCGCCGCCGCGAGCCCGAGCCCGACCAGCGAGGGGTAGTGGCGGTCGTCCCCGTGCACCAGCTCGTGGCCACGGATGCCGAGGGCCTCGGCGAGCACCGCGCAGGGCGCGTCCTCCAGGTCGTGCTCGGGGACGAGGCCGAGCAGCAGGAGGCCGCCGCCACCGTCGAGGTGGGCGACCAGCCGCTCCTGCACCCGCCGGTCGAGGTGGCGGCCGCAGCCCAGGGCGACGACCTGCGGCAGCGGCGCCCTCGGATCCTGGAGGTTCACCGCGCTGAAGCGGTGTCCCGCGAGGAGCAGCGACCGCCAGAGCGCCTTGCGCCCACCCGGGCCGCGGTGCGCGGCGAGGTCGTCGACGACCGCGGTCATCACCGCGGACGTGGGGTAGCGGTACTCCGTGGCGAACGCGTCGGGCACGAAGCCCATCGCCAGGTCGTCGTGCTCCTCGTCCATGTCGGCGAGCCACGCCGCGTTGGCCCGCACCGCGGCGCAGGCGTCCCGCGTCGCGGCGAAGGTGAGACCGCGCTGGCCCTCCGGTCCGATCGGCGCCGCCGTCCCGTGTCGCTCGCCGGTGAAGCTGATCCGGTCGTTCCCGTCGCCCACCGGCTCGTCCAGCGGCGGGTTGATGCCGCCCGCGAGCAGGTAGTAGTTGATCAGCCGGTTGCCCTGGGCGAGGCACAGCCGGGTCTTGAGGTCGACCGTGCTCGCGTCGCCGAGCTGCTCGAGCCCCCCGCTGTAGTCGCCGGTGCCGACCTCGAACTCCAGTGAGGTCAGCGGCTGGTCGGCGTCGTTGACGGCGGCCATCGACGCGTTGACGAAGTGGATGTCCGTGGTCGTCGACAGGCTCATGTCGCCGAGGTAGTGGTCGGACCCGGCGATCACCCCGGATACCCCCGACCACGTCTCCATGAGCTGGCTGACCCCGATGCCGAACGGCACACCGTTGCCGCCCTCGGTGCCGTGGATGTTGATGAGCAGGGGGACGTCCGCGATGCCGTGGGCTCGGGCCATCTCGGCCAGCGCCCCCGAATAGCAGGCGAACCGGTGCCTCATGAACAGTCCGAGGTCGACCCGCAGTGCGGCAGCCCACTGCTCCTGCGGCGACTCGACCGTATGCCGCCACCCGGCGTCGAGGGGGTAGCGAGCACCAAGCCCCTGCCCGTGACGGTCCTCGCACCAGCTCCGGAAATCGGCCAGCAGCCCGTCGGTGAGGTCGGGGGAGTTGCTCACCCAGGCGAGCATCCCGATCTCGTTGTCGAGCTGCAGGGCGATGACGTTGCCGCCGCGCGGTTCGAGACGGGCCGCAATGACGGGCAGGACCGCGGCATACCAGCGCTCGGTCTCGGCGAGGAAGGCCGGCGCAAGGTAGTCGACGGTACTGGTCGGCGCCGGTCGTCCGTCCCAGCCGGTCGACACGATTTCGGGGTGCTCGCGGTAGAGGCGGAAGGGCAACCCCTCGTTCTTCAGCTCGGCCATGATGAACGGTCCCGGCCGGGCGATGAACCACAGACCGTTGTCACGGCACAGGTCGATGAAGGCGCCGACGTCACGCTCGGGGCGAGTGTCGCCGGAGACGTCGATCGTGCCGTCCGGCAGCTCGTGAAACAGCCACGGGACATAGCTGGCGACCGCCGTGCACCCGATCTCCTTGAGCTTGTCGAGTCGGTCCTGCCACTCGGCCCGCGCCACCCGGAAGTAGTGCACCTCGCCCGCCATGACGATGACGGGCGTGCCGCTGAGGAGGATGCGCCGTCGGGCGGTCTCGACCACTACTCAGCCGACCAGGGTGAGCCGGGCCCGGGCGCCGTATGCCGCGTTGGCGCCGATGATGACGTCGACCTCCCCGGGGTCGACCCGCCAGGTCATCGACCGGTCGTGATAGCCGAACATCGCTGCGGTGACAGCGAATCGGACGCGCTTGCTCTCGCCGGGACGCAGGTCGACCGTGGCCCAGTCGGCCAGCTCGGCCAGCGGCCGGGTGACCTCGGCCACGACGTCGTGGACGTAGAGCTGGACGACCTCACGACCCGAACGGGTCCCGGTGTTGGTGATCTCGATCGTCGCCCGCACCGAGCCGGAACGCGTGGAGAGGGTGTCCTTGCTCAGCTCGATGTCGCCGTACTCGAACGAGGTGTAGGTCAGCCCGTAACCGAAGGTCAGCTCGGGGAAGACGAGGGAGTTGAGGTAGCGACCGAGGCTGCGGTCGTCGTTGCGGTCGATCCGCCGACCGGTCGGCCGCTCGTGCGAGCTGCTGGGGATGTGACCGACGGTGCGGGGGAAGGTCATCGGCAGCCGACCACTCGGCGAGGACGTGCCGAAGACGACGTCGGCGATGGCGTGGCCGGCCTCGATGCCGGGGTGCCAGGCGAGCAGGACCGCGTCGGCGAGCTCGATGACCGGACCCAGCTCGAGCGGGCGCCCGGTGAAGACGACGACGACGAGCGGCTTTCCGAGAGCGGCCATCTCGCGGAGCACCTCGAGCTGACCGGCGGGTAGCTCGAGGGTACTGATGCACCGGTCCTCGCCGGAGCGGCTGCGGTGCTCGCCGAGCAGGGCGATGGTCACCTCGGCCTCCCGCACGAAGGACATGGCGACGTCGCTGAAGCGGCCGTCGGAGACCACGAGGTCCTCGGCGGCGAGGTGCTCGCGGAAGGCGTCGGCGGGGGTGACGACGTCCTCGCCCCGGCCGTCGAGGACCCAGGTGCCGAGCAGGGCGTCCCCCTCGTTGACGAACGGCCCGTTGAGGTGGATCTTGCCGACGTTCTCGTGCAGGGGGAGCAAGCCGTTGTTCTTGAGGAGGACGAGGGATGCCGTCGCCGCCCTCAGGGCCAGCGCCCGGGCCGCGGGGCCGGGCAGCACGGCTGATCCGGTGAGCGCGGCGGGCTCCGCCCCCTCTGCTGCCTCGACGGCGTCGGGCCCCACGACGTAGGGATGCTCGAAGAGCCCCATCCGGAGCTTCATCCTCAGCACCCGGCGGACGGCGTCGTCGACGAGCTCGATCGGCACCTCGCCGCTCCCGACGAGCTCGGCGAGGTGGGCGGCATACGCGCCCGAGGTCATGTCGAGATCGAGGCCGGCGAGGAGCGCCTGTCGCGCCGCATCCCGCAGGTCGGTCGCCACGCCCTGGTTGACGAGCTGGGCGACACCGCCCCAGTCACCGACGACGACGCCGTCGAAGCCCCACTCGTCCTTGAGCACGTCGCGCAGCAGATGACGGTGGACGTGCATCGGGATGCCGTCGACGTCGTTGAAGGCTGCCATCACCGAGGCCACCCCGGCGTCCACGGCATCCCGAAACGGGCGCAGGTGGAGGTTGCGCAGGGTGTTCTCGCCGACGGTCACCGTGTCGTAGTCCCGGCCGCCCTGGACCATGCCGTAACCGCAGTAGTGTTTGGCCGTCGCCGCGATCGACCTTCCACCGCCCCACGACCCGGTCCCCTGGAAGCCCTCGACCATCGCGGCAGCGAGGCGTCCGGCGAGCACCGGTGACTCACCGAGGGACTCGGCGACCCGCCCCCACCGCGGTTCCTCGGATATGTCCATCATCGGCGCGAACGTCCACGCCACCCCGTCCGCCGACGCCTCCGCAGCCGCGAGCTCGCAGCACTCGCGGAGGAGCCGCTCGTCCCAGCTCGCGGCGAGGCCGAGGGGGATGGGGAACACCGTGCGGTGGCCGTGGATCACGTCCCGCCCGAAGAGCAACGGGATGCCCAGCCGGGACGACTCGACGGCCGTCCGCTGGCACTCGTCGATGGCGGGCGCCATCACCCCGCCGTCGCGGACGTTGCCGGCGGTG
>NZ_JANXRJ010000276.1 GCF_025353065.1 Lapillicoccus sp. | reverse complement strand
AGAGCGTCGCCCAAGCGGGTCCTGAGTTGGGTGCTCTCGGTTTCGAGGCGGTCGAGGAGCTCGTCGAGCTCCTTGAGGATCGCGGTGGGACGTTCCTGGGGGGCGAGCCGACCGCTCGGATAGGAGGCCCTCGCAGGGGTGTTGGCGGGGGCCTGTGCCGTCCTGCTGGTGGTGAAGGTCTGGCTGGGGCCCTGGCGGCCGCTGATGATGGCGGCGAGGCTGCGGGGGGTTAGGGCGGTGTCGCTGATCCAGCCGTGTTGGTCGATGGAGGGGAGGAGCGGGTAGCGCTGCCAGCCGTCCTCGACGTCGTCGAGGCAGTCGTGGCCGCCGCGGGGGCCGCCTCTGCGGCTGCCGACCACGACTTCCTCGGCGGCGAACCGGCCTCCGAGGGTGGTGGCGGTGAGGACGGTCAGCCATCGGGTCAGGACGCAGGCCGGGCAGGTGCGGGGGTCGGCGGCGGTGGTGAGGTCGGTTGTTCCGATGCCGGGCAGGGGGTAGGTGCGGGCGGTCGCGTGCAGGGCCTGAACCTTTGTGTGCCGAAGGGGGCCGAGGAGGAGCAGCAGGACTGCGTCGCGTCGGGCGTGTAGGCCGTGCGGCCAGAGGTCGACGGGCAGGTGGGTCAGGGCCTGTTCGGGGGTGAGCCAGCCGGCCCCGGACCGGACAGCTGCTCCAGCTGGGTCGGCGGGAGGGTCGGCTGGGTCGAGCGTGGGGGCGGTTCTGCGCGGGTCTGCGGGGGAGAGGTGGCCGGCGGTGACGTGGGCGTTGCGGATGGCTCGGACTCGCCGGCGTTGAGTGCTGGGGCCGGCCGGGATGTCGTTGAGGAAGGCGGTGACCGCGGCTGGGGTGGTGGGCAGGGCGTCGTGGCCGGCGGCGGTGCACCAGTCGAGGAAGAGCTGCCAGTCGGGGGAGGGGACCGGCGAGCGTTGGGGGTGCTGGAGGGGCACGGGTGGGCTGGGGTGGGCCGTTTCCATGGGTTATAACCCGATCGTGGTGACGGCGTTGGTCTCCAGGGGGGTGTAGTGCCGGGCGTAGGCCTCGAGGGTGGTGGGGCTGCGGTGGCGGGTCTGGCGCATGATCGCGTGGGCGCCGGCGCGGAAGGCGTCGGTGACGAACCCGGCCCGCAGGGAGTGCGCACCGAACCCGGCCGACGGTAGCCCGACCGCTTCGAGTCGGCGGCGGACCACCGCGTGGACCACGCGGCCGTTGATCTGCTGGTTGCCGATGGTGGCGGCCTTCGTCACCGGCCGGAACAGTGGGCCCGCACCGGGCGGCACGAAGCGATCTGACGGGGTGGGGTGCTCGAGGTGACAGACGTGTCCGGTGGTGGGGCGTCGGCGCAGCTCGGTCATCACTCCGACCCGGCCGGCGGTGTCCCAGGCGTCGACGACGTTGAGGCAGGCGGTGATTCGGCAGGCGGCGCAGGTGCCCGGCCGGGTCCCGAAGGGGATGGCCACCACCTGCCCGGCCGCGCCGGGGTCGGTCTTGGAGACCCGGATCTGCAGGTGCAGCCCGTCGGCCGGGTGGGCGGTGACGTCGGAACGGTCCAGGGCGGCGACCTCGCTGCGGCGTGCGGCGCTGGCCCAGGCCACCAGGAGCAGGGCGGCGTCGCGGCGGCCGATGACCGCGGCCGGCCAGACCTTCGTCTCGATCCCGTCCAAGACAGCGGTGAGGTCGGTCAGCGACAGGGCTTTGGACCGCCGCGGCGGCTGGGCCCGGGTCCGGCGCAGCCCGGCGAGGAAGTCCTGGACGAGCTCGTGCCCGCCGGGGAGGGGGTGGCCGGCGCGGCGGTGGACGAAGTTGATCGCGGCGACCCACCGGGACAGGGTCGAGGCGGTGACCGCCCAGGAGCCGTCGGCGCGGCGGGTGTCGGCCGCCTCGGCCAGGTACTCCGCCACCGTCTGCGGGGACGCCGGCAGCGCACCCCGGTCAAACCCGCCCGCCCTGCCCATGCTGCCGGTGCGGGCGCACCAGCGGGTGAACGCCGCCCAGTCCCGGTCGTAGGCCCGCACCGTGTTCTCCGACCGCGCCTGCCGGGTCCGGGCGGTCACCCCGGCACTCACCTGAGCACCCAACCCGGCACCGTGCCCACCACTGAGCTCAGCACCCAGTTCGGTGCTGCCCACCGGGCCGGCGACCAGGTCCGGCACCGGCACCGCGGCCGCCTCCACCGCGGGGTTCGCCGTCGAGACCGCCACAGAGCCGTCCAGACGGGGTTCGGTGCTCATCCGGCCTCCCGGTGTGCTCGTGTGTCAGTGCCGATAACTGTCATTATCGGGGGTAAAAAGTCAGGGGGGTGAAGTGACACGGGGTCGTGGCGGACCACCTCTCTGGCGGGCCGGAATCGGACACCACCGACGTCGCGACCTACACAGGGACACGGGCGTCCACGCTGAGATGTAGGAGAGCGCCCCTACGGACCGTGGACCCGACGGCGGCAGATGCGGCTCTTGGCAGACAACAGCTCGCCCCCACAAGCTCCTCGAGGGCCTCCCACCGCGACGCCACCAGAGGAGCTGCAGCAGAGGCCACGGATGTGCCGTAAGAGGATCGGCGAATTCAGGCGGTCGTCGCAACGATGGGCGGTTCGGGGTCAAACAGTAGCCGTTGCAGGGCTTCGGCGGGGGTGATGCGCCCGAGGGTCTTGCGAGGTCGAGCGTTGAGCTCGGTGGCGACCTCGAGCAGTCGCTCGGGAGAGTGGATGGACAGGTCGGTGCCCTTCGGGAAGTACTGCCGCAGCAGCCCGTTGGTGTTCTCGTTGGTGCCGCGCTGCCATGGGGAGTGCGGGTCGCAGAAGTAGATGGCCATCTTCGTGGCAAGTGTGATCTGGCGGTGCTGGGCCAGCTCGGTGCCCTGGTCCCACGTCAGCGACTTGCGTAGGTGCTCGGGCAGGGTCTTGATGGCCGCTTCCAGGCCGTCGCGCACGGCCATGGCGCCGTGGCCCTGGGGTAGGTGGACCAGCATCGTGTACCGGGTCTGCCGCTCCACCAAGGTGGCGATGGCCGAGCGGCAGTTCGACCCCAAGATGAGGTCTCCTTCCCAGTGTCCGGGCACGGCTCGATCGGCGACCTCGGCGGGGCGTTCGCTGATCATGATCATGTCCGGGATCTTGCCCGAGGGGCCCTTGGCCGTGGATCGTCGCGGGCGGCGCACGGCCCGTCCGGTGCGCAGGTGTTGGTGCAGGTCAGCGCGCAGATGACCGCGGCCCTGTACGTAGAGCGCTTGGTAGATCGTCTCGGGGCACACCTGCATCTCCACCCGGTCAGGGAACGTCGTGGCGAGGTGATCGCTGATCTGCTCGGGGCTCCACTTCACGCACAGCTTGGCCTGCACCACGGCCGCCAACTCGGCGTGCTCGAACTTACTCGCCTTGGGCCGCCGGCCCCGTAGCTCGGCGCGCTTCTGCGCCGCATACGGCGCGTACTTGCTCCGCCCTCGGGTGCTCGGCTTGGGACCGTTGCGCCGCAGCTCGCGGCTGACCGTCGAGGCCGGCCGTCCGACCTGTGTGGCGATGGCCCGCACACCGGCGCCAGCCAGGTGCAAGTCGGCGATCCGCAGCCGCTCCTCCAGACACAGGTACCGGCCCGAGGGCTCGGGCTTCCTACGCGGGATCCGCCCGCCGGTCGCTTGGCGCCAATGACGGCCAGTTCGTCGATCCACGCCGACAGCATCACAGGCCGCTTGCAGCGTCGAGCCCTGGGCCATCAACACCCAGAACCGGGCCTGCTTCTCGATCAGTTCCTTTTTCGACCACATGCACAACACCTCGGATCAGTAGGGGTGTTGCAACGACCGATTGAGCTCGCCCAACGCTTACGGCACCGGCGGATTCCATGATCGCCTGGAACGGGCCGGGATTGACTCGAAGTGCAAGACCCAGCAACCTGCCAACTCCGGCGGCCGGTTCAGCAAGAACGAGTTCGACATCGACGTTGAGCACGAGCAGGTGACCTGCCCGGCCGGGAACACCGCGCCGATCCGCCGCGGCACCAACGGGGCCGGCACCGCCAGCTTCGGTGTGGTGTGCGCGGGGTGTCCGCTCCGGGAGAAGTGCACCACGGCCGGGTCTGGGCGCAGCATCAACGTCGGCATCCATGAGGCGCAGCTCGCCGCGGCGCGGGCCCGGCAGGCGCATCCGGACTGGGTCGGCGACTACCGGGCGACTCGGCCGAAGGTGGAACGCAAGATCGGGCACCTGATGCGCCGCCAGCACGGCGGCCGAAGGGCCCGGGTCCGAGGCCAGGTGAAGGTCGCCGCCGACTTCGCGCTGCTCGCCGCTGCCGTCAACCTGGCCCGGATGGCGGTTCTGTCCGTGGTTTCTGTCCCCGGAACGGGGTGGGCCGTTGCGACCGCCTGAGTAGGGAGGCCAAGGACCCGCTCGCCCTGCCCAGCAGCCGGATTCGGCCCCTGAGGCCCCTATCCGGCCCGGCAACGACCGCGAGTGCCCTTCCCGGTTCATCGTGCCGCGAGCCCGAATCAGGCGGTCGCCGTCCCCGAGCCGTCCTCAGGGCCTTACCGGGTCCCCACTGATGGCCCTTTGGCACCAGCCACCTAGTGTCGCGTGTCGGAAATGACTTTCTAGTCGGGGGTTGA
>NZ_JANXRJ010000251.1 GCF_025353065.1 Lapillicoccus sp. | reverse complement strand
TGAGGACGTCGTCGACGTTGTCGATCCGCTTCCCGCCGACGAGCTTGCGCACCTCGGAGATGTGCAGCAGACCGTCCTTGCCGGGCAGGAGCGAGATGAACGCGCCGAACGTCGTCGTCTTCACGACGGTGCCCATGAAGCGCTCACCGATCTCCGGCATCTGCGGGTTGGCGATCGCGTTGATCGCCGCGCGCGCAGCCTCCGCCGAGGGACCGTCGACAGCGCCGATGTAGACCGTGCCGTCGTCCTCGATGGAGATGTCGGCGCCCGTGTCGTCCTGGATCTGGTTGATCATCTTGCCCTTCGGGCCGATGACCTCACCGATCTTGTCGACCGGGACCTGCACCGTGATGATCCGCGGGGCGTAGGGCGACATCTCGTCAGGCACGTCGATGGCCTCGGCCATTACGTCGAGGATGTGCAGCCGGGCCTCGCGGGCCTGGGTCAGCGCGCTCGCCAGGACCGACGCGGGGATGCCGTCGAGCTTGGTGTCGAGCTGGATCGCGGTCACGAACTCCTTGGTGCCGGCGACCTTGAAGTCCATGTCACCGAAGGCGTCCTCGGCGCCGAGGATGTCGGTGAGGGCGGCATACCGCGTCTCGCCGTCCACCTCGTCCGAGACCAGGCCCATCGCGATGCCGGCGACCGGGGCGCGCAGTGGCACACCGGCGTTCAGCAGGGAGAGGGTCGATGCGCAGACCGAGCCCATCGACGTCGAGCCGTTGGAGCTGAGGGCCTCGGAGACCTGACGGATCGCGTAGGGGAACTCCTCGCGGGCCGGCAGGATCGGCAGGATGGCCCGCTCCGCGAGCGCCCCGTGCCCGATCTCGCGACGCTTCGGCGACCCGACGCGGCCGGTCTCACCGGTGCTGTAGGGCGGGAAGTTGTAGTTGTGCATGTAGCGCTTCTTGTGCACCGGGGACAGCGTGTCGAGCTGCTGCTCCATCTTCAGCATGTTCAGCGTGGTGACACCCATGATCTGGGTCTCGCCGCGCTCGAAGATGGCGGAGCCGTGCACCCGCGGGAGCACCTCGACCTCGGCCGAGAGGGCGCGGATGTCCCGCAGACCCCGCCCGTCGATGCGGACCCCGTCGGTGAGGATGCGCTGGCGGATGAGCTTCTTCTGCACCGACCGGTAGGCCGCGGAGAGCTCCTTGTCGCGACCCTCGAAGGCCGCCCCGTCGCTGCCGAGGGCGCCCTTCATGGCGTCCTTGATCTCGTCGAGACGGTCCTCGCGCTCGGACTTGCCGGCGATCTGCAGCGCCGCGGTGAGGTCGCTCTGGACGTGACCCTCGACGGCGGCATACGCGTCGTCCTCGTAGTCGAGGAAGACGGGGAAGTCCTGGACCGGCTTGGCCGCCGCGGCAGCGAGCTCGGCCTGGGCCTTGCACAGCTGGGCGATGAACGGCTTCGAGGCCTCGAGGCCCTCGGCCACGATCTCCTCGGTGGGGGCGCCCGCGCCCTGGTTCTTGACCAGGTCCCAGGTGGACTCGGTGGCCTCGGCCTCGACCATCATGATGGCGACGTCGTCGGCCTCACCGGACGTGCCCGGGACGACACGACCGGCGACGACCATGTCGAAGACCGACTTCTCGATGTCGGAGAAGTTCGGGAACGCGACCCACTGGCCGTCGATGAGCGAGACACGCACGCCACCGATCGGGCCGGAGAACGGCAGGCCGGAGATCTGCGTCGAGGCGCTGGCGGCGTTGATCGCGAGCACGTCGTACTGGTGGTCGGGGTTCAGCGCGAACACCGAGATGACGACCTGGACCTCGTTGCGCAGACCCTTCTTGAAGGTCGGGCGCAGCGGGCGGTCGATGAGGCGGCAGGTGAGGATCGCCTCGGTCGAGGGGCGACCCTCACGACGGAAGAACGACCCGGGGATCTTGCCGATGGCGTACATGCGCTCTTCGACGTCCACGGTCAGGGGGAAGAAGTCGAAGCCCTCGCGCGGCTGCTTGCCGGCCGCGGTCGTGCTGAGCAGCATCGTGTCGTCGTCGAGGTATGCCGTGACGGCGCCACCGGCCTGCTTGGCCAGGCGCCCGGTCTCGAACCGGACGGTGCGGGTGCCGAACTTGCCGTTGTCAATGACGGCTTCGGCGAACGTGATCTCTGGACCCTCCATGGGTCCTCCATTTCTCTCTATCCAAGCCGTGCGCATCATCGTTGTGCGCAGGCGTTCGTGCGGTGGCTTTCAGACCGGCCAACCGGTCTCGTGGCCACTCATGCGAAAGGCGGCCCTCGCCATAAAATCAGCGAAAGCCGCCATCTCGTCATGACGTTTATCGGCGCAGCCCGAGACGCTTGATCAACGAGCGGTAGCGCTCGACGTCGACGTTCTCGAGGTAACGCAGGAGCCGACGACGGCGGCCGACCAGGAGCAGCAGGCCGCGCCGGCTGTGGTGGTCGTGCTTGTGCGTCTTGGAGTGCTCGGTGAGGTCCTTGATGCGCTGCGTGAGGAGCGCGACCTGGACCTCGGGGGAACCGGTGTCACCCTCGACCGTGGCGTACTCGGTCATGATGGACTTCTTCACGTCAAGTGCCAGTGGCATGAGCGACCGACTCCTTCTCTGCTAGGTGCGCGGTGCGCCAGGGCAGGTCCACCTGGGCTCTCTCGATCCGCGGCCGTCGTACGGCGATGCTCAGGTTATCAGCGGGCGGCTCAAGTGCCCTAATCGTCCGCGCGTGCACCGGTCGAACAGGCACTTCGGGGGGACAGGTGACGAACGGGCCCGGCTGGCTAGTTGTGCCCGTTCGGGCGGCGCACCCCGCGAGCCGCCCAGGCGACGGCGTCGATCGTGAACGGCCCCGTCGGCAGAATCTCCCGGCAGCGCCGCCGCAGCCGGGTGCGCGCCATCGCGTCGAGCTTCGCGACGTGGTCCCCCGCCGGCCCCACGCCCAGCGTGTAGGTCTCCCACCAGGCGTCGAAGCCCGGATAGGCGCGACTGACGTGCAGCTCGGCCTGTTCGACGTCTCGCAGCCCGGCGTCCCTCAGCAGGGTGACGAGGTCGCCCGACCGTGCGCCGGCCAGGGCGTCCTCGGTCGCGGCGTCCGGATCGAGGTCAAGGACCGCCCGCCAGAAGGTCGAGAGCGGGGCGCGGGCGCCGCCGAAGTCCCAGACGGTGGCGGCGACGACACCACCGGGCCGCGTGACGCGGACCATCTCCCGGAGGCCCGCCCCGGGGTCGGCCATGAAGTGCACGACGAGCTGGGCCAGGGTGACGTCGAACTCCGAGTCCTCCCAGGGCAGCTGCTCGGCCGCGGCCTCGCTGACGTCGACCCCGGGGAGCCGCTCGCGGGCGGCCGTGACGAAGGACGTCGAGGGGTCGGCCGCGACCACTGCACCCGGGCCGAGCCGGCCGACGAGCTCGGCGCTGAGAGCGCCGGTCCCGCACCCCACGTCCGCCGCCCGCTGTCCGGAACCCGCTCGCACCCCGGCGAGGTCCGCGAACGGGCCCGACAGCAGGTCCGAGAACGCCCCCATGAAGCGTTGGTATGCCGCGCCGTCGACGTCGAATGCCACGTCCCGGACGCTACTCCCCCGAGCCGCTGGTCCCCCCAACCGCTGAGGTCGTGCGCGCGCCGGGGTGCCGGGGGTCAGTGCTCGCGCACCGCGAGACCGGGGTAGTCCCGCACGAGGAGGTCCTCGGCATACGAGAGCCGAAAGGCCGCGCCGAACACCGGTGCGGTGTAGTCGAACTCTGTCGGGCCCCGGCGGACGGGCAGGGTGTTGGTCACGACGGAGAACTCGAGATCCAGGTCGAGGCAGCCGTCGAGGTCGTCGCGGGGTGTCCCGTCGACCCACCACCGGCCGGTCCCGTCGGCCACGACCTCCACGGCGCGCGCGACACCGGCCGAGCTGAGGGCGACAAGGACGCGACGGGTCGTCCGGTCGGCAGCGACGTGGACCTCGTAGGTGGCGTGCCACGGCACGCGCTCCTCCACCGCGCTGGTGCTCCCGGCCATCAACCACCCGGACGCCTGCCGGGTGAAGAAGGCCACCTCGGAGCCGACCCGGCCACCGACGTGTCGCCATGCCGCCGACGGGGGAAGGTCGCCGAGGGCCATGCCCTCACCGTATGCCGCGCGTGCCC
>NZ_JANXRJ010000212.1 GCF_025353065.1 Lapillicoccus sp. | reverse complement strand
CTCAGCGCGAGACCCCGACCTCAGCAGACGGGGGCGGGGGTGGGGGGTGGGGCGCGGGGTGGCTTACGCGGTCAGGGCCAGCGTCCGGGCGTCCGTCGCGAGGTGCTGGTATCGCCCGCCGGCGCCGACGAGCTCCTCGTGCGTCCCGCGCTCCACGACCCGGCCGTGGTCGAGGACGGCGATCTGGTCGGCGTGCCGGATCGTCGAGAGCCGGTGCGCGATGGTGATCGTCGTGCGGCCCCTGACGACCACGTCGAGCGCCGCCTGCAGCTCCCGCTCGGTGTCGTTGTCCAGCGCGCTCGTCGCCTCGTCGAGGACCAGCACGCGCGGGTCGCGGAGGAGCGTCCGGGCGATCGCGAAGCGCTGCTTCTCGCCACCGGAGAACCGCAGCCCGCGCGCCCCTACGATCGTGTCGAGCCCGTCGGCGAGACCCGCGACGAGCGGAGCGATCTGCGCGGCCTCGAGGGCCTGCCACAGCTCGGCGTCGCTCGCGTCGGCCTTGGCGTGCAGGAGGTTCTCGCGGATCGAGGTGTGCAGCAGGTAGGTCTCCTGGGAGACGACGCCGACGATGCTCGACAGGTCGTCGAAGGCGAGCTCGCGCAGGTCGACGCCGTCGATGGTCACCCGGCCGACGCTCGGGTCGCGGAGCCGGGAGACCAGCCCGGCGAGCGTCGTCTTGCCGGAGCCGGTCTCGCCGACGAGGGCCAGCGTGCTGCCGGCCGTCGCCGTGAGGTCGATGCCGTCGAGGGCGAGCGTGTCGCCGCCGTCGGCATACCGGAAGCTCACGCCCTCCAGGCGCACCTCGCCGCGCACCGCGCCGAGGTCGACGACCACCGGGCGCTCGGGCGGCCGCACGTCGGCCTCGAGGTCGAGGTAGCCGAAGATCCGGCTGAACAGCGCCATCGAGCTGACGATGGAGACACCGACGTCGAGCAGGCCCATCAGCGGTCGGAAGATGCCGGTCTGCAGTGCCGTGAAAGCGACGAGCGTGCCGATGGTCATGCCGCCGGACGTGGCGGGGAGGCCGGCGGCGAGGTAGATCAGGGCGGGGATGGCCGCGAAGACGATCGACATCGTCGCCATCCGCCAGCGACCGGCGAGCTGCGACTGCACCTCGAGGTCGACCAGGTCGCGCGAGGTCGCCGTGAAGCGCTGCGACATGCGCTCGCCCGCGCCGAGGTTCTTGCTGAGCTGGATGCCGCTGACCGACAGGCCCTCGTCGACCTGGGTCAGCATGTCGGCCATGAACCGCTGCTGCTTGAGGGTGATGTCGCGCCGCAGCAGGGCGACCCGGCGCGAGAGCCAGATGGCGGGCGGGATGACGAGGAGCGAGAGGAGGCTGAGCCGCCAGCTGAGGACGGCCATCGCGATGGCGGTGCCGACTGCGGTGGTGACGTTGGAGGCGATGGAGGTGGCGGTCGAGGTGACGACCGAGCGCATCCCGGCCACGTCGTTGGTCAGGCGCGACTGGATCTCGCCGTTGCGGGTGCGGGTGAAGAAGGAGAGCGACTGGCGCTGCAGGTGGGTGAAGACGTCCGTGCGCAGCCGGTGCATGACCTGCTGGCCCATCAGGGTCGACAGCCAGGTCTGGAGGACGCCGAGCACCGCGGTGACGACGGTGATGCCCAGCATCCCCGCGACGACCCAGGCGAGGAGCCGCAGGTCGTGGTGGGGGAGGGCGTCGTCGATGACGGTGCGCAGCAGGAAGGGGCTCGCCAGCGACACCGCGGACGAGGCGACGATGAGGCCCATCACGACCGCGATCTGCAGCCGGTAGGGCGCGAAGAGGGTGGCCACGCGGCGCCCCGAGACAGGGGACTCGGCGAGCTGGGCACGGTCGGCGGGGTCGACACGGGCCGGCCCACCTCGTATGCCGCGTGCGCCGGAACGGGCGGCGGTCCGGGTCGGATCGATGAAGGTGCTCTCCACAGGCATCACAGGCTTTCGGTGGGGGTCGGATCTGTTAATGAGGTTACCTCACTATGAGGCAACCCGTCCAACGGTAGGCTCTCACCATGTATTCCGCTCGAGGGCTCGGTCCGGGCCGCGGCGACCAGTCCGGTGAGCCGGCGCTCGCCGACCTGGTGCTCGCCGTCTCGCGTCGGCTGCGGCGCCGCTGGGCCGACGGCCTCGCGCCATGGGGCCTGTCGCCGCACCAGGGCCGCGCGCTGCGGGCCGTGAGCCACGGCGACCGGCTGCGCCTCGGCGACCTGGCCGCCGAGCTGCGCATCGCCCCGCGTTCGGCCACGGAGGTCGTCGACGCCCTCGCCGAGCTGGGCCTCGTCGTCCGGGTGCCCGACCCGAGCGACCGCCGGGCGACCTACGTCGAGGTGACCGAGGCCGGCCGCCGCACCGACGCCGAGATCATCGCCACCCGCAACGCCGACGCGGAGACGCTCTTCGCCCACCTGTCCGACGCCGACCGGACGGCGTTGGAGCGCATCCTCCACGACCTCATCGACAGAGCAGACCTCGTCGACGCCGCAGACACCCCCCGCTAGGTTGGGTCCATGGAGCCCGTCTACACGCCGGTGATCACCCTGGCCCGCAGCGTCTTCGCGCTCGAGGGCCTGCGGTTCACCATCACCGGCACCGACCACGTCCCCCGCTCGGGCGGCGCCGTCATGGTCATCAACCACACCGGCTACATGGACTTCACGTATGCCGGCTACGCAGCCATCCCCGCCCGTCGCCTCGTGCGCTTCATGGCCAAGCAGAGCGTCTTCCGCCACCCCGTCAGCGGACCCCTGATGCGCGGCATGAAGCACATCCCCGTCGACCGCGCGGCAGGCTCGGGCTCCTACCACGCCGCCGTCGACGCGCTGCGGCGCGGCGAGATCGTCGGCGTCTTCCCCGAGGCCACGATCTCGCGCTCGTTCGAGCTCAAGACCTTCAAGAACGGTGCGGCGCGGATGGCCCAGGAGGCTGGCGTCCCGATGCTCCCGATGACGATCTGGGGGTCGCAGCGGGTCTGGACCAAGGGCCTGCCCAAGCGGCTCGGACGCACGAGGACCCCGATCTCGATCGCCATCGGCCCACCGGTGCCCGTCGCCCCCGGCGACGACGTCGACGCCGCCACCGCGAGCATCCACGAGGTCATGGAGGGGATGCTCAAGGGGCTCCAGGACGGCTACGAGCCGCTGGTCGGCACCGACCGGATCTTCCTGCCCGCCCGGCTCGGTGGCACCGCGCCGACGCTCGAGGCGGCGGACCGGCTCGACGCCGCGGAACGCGAGCAGCGCGGCGCGCGAAGCTGATCGGCGTCTGACGGGCGGGCTGAGGGGCGACAGACCCGTTGCGTCCGCACCGACGCGACACCGGTATGCCAACGGTGCGGACGTCCTGCGGTGGCCCTCTCGCGGGAGGGGGCGACACGGCATGCAGTCCGAGCATGGCTGGATCTCTGCTGGGCAATGCCGTTCGCCGTGTCGAGGACCCGGACCTCGTGCGGGGGCGCGGTGACTACGTCGCCGACCTGCGCCACGTGCCGGGTGTCCTCCACGCCCAGTTCGTCCGCACGCCGGTCGCCCACGCGACCTTCCGCGTCGCCGACATCGAAGCCGCCCGCGGGGCGCCCGGGGTCGTCGCGGTCCTCACCGCCGCCGACCTCGACCTCGGCGCGGTGATCCCCTTCGTGCCGGTCAACGCCAGCTGTCCGCGGATGCCGCTCGCGGCCGACCGGGTGCGCTTCGTGGGCGAGCCGGTCGCAATCGTCATCGCCGAGACCAAGGCGCAGGCGGTCGACGCCGCCGAGCTCGTCGACGTGGACTACGACACACTGCCCGTCGTCGTCGACATGGAGGCGGCGCTCGCCGAGGGGGCGCCGCTGCAGTTCGACGCGGTACCCCGCAACATCGCCGGTGGCGAACGCAGCGCTCCCGGCCCCGACGTCCTCGCCGGCGCGGCGCACGTCGTGCGGCTGCGGATGCACAACGCGCGGCTGGCCGTCGCGCCGCTGGAGGGCAACGCCGTCCTCGCCGTCCCCGGCCGGGCGGACGACGACCACGACCTCACCGCCTACCTCGCCACCCAGATGCCCCATGGCGCCCGCGCGACGATCGCGAAGACCTTCGGGCTCGACACCGACCGCGTCCGGGTCGTCGCCCCCCACGTCGGCGGCGCGTTCGGCGGTAAGGCCGGCTCGAGCGCCGAGCACATCGTCGTCCTCGCCGCCGCCCGCGCGCTCGGCCGACCGGTCATGTGGGCCGAGACCCGCTCCGAGGCGATGCTGTCGATGCAGGGCCGCGGCCAGCTCGACTACCTCGAGCTCGGGCTGAGCGCCGAAGGCCGGTTCCTCGGGCTACGGGCCCGGATCATCGGCGACTGCGGCGCGTATGCCGGGTTCGGCGGCGCCTTCGCCTACAGCACCACCTACATCATGGCGCCGGGCGTCTACGACATCGGCGCCCTCGACTACGCGGGCGTCGCCGCGCTCACCAACACCGCTCCGGTGGGCGCCTTCCGCGGCGCCGGGCGTCCCGAGGCCGCCGCGATGCTCGAGCGGATCGTCGACGTCGCCGCCGACGAGCTCGGCCTCGACCCGGTCGAGATCCGCCGCCGCAACTTCATCCGGCCCGACGCGTTCCCCTTCCGCACCCTCGCGGGGATGACCTACGACAACGGTGACTACGACCTGCCGCTGCGCGAGGCCCTGCGGATCGCCGACTACGACGGGCTGCGCCGCGAGCAGGCCCGGCGCCGGTTGAGCGGCGACGTCCGGATGCTCGGCATCGGCGTCTCCTGCTACGCCGAGATCACCGGCGGAGGCGGGGGCGAGCTCGGGGTCGTCGAGGTCGCGGACGACGGCACGGTGACCGTGCGGGCGGGCACGTCGTCCCACGGCCAGGGGCACGCGACGTCGTTCTCGATGATCGTCGCCGACCGTTTCGGTATCCCGATGGAGCAGATCCGCTTCGAGCAGTCCGACACCGCGCTCGTGCCGCGGGGGAGCGGCACCGGGGGCTCGCGCTCGCTGCAGCTCGGTGGCAGCGCCGTCGTGGGTGCGGCGGACGACGTCCTCGCCCGGGCCCGGCTGCTCGCGGCCACCCTGCTCGAGGCGTCCCCGGCCGACATCGAGCTCGCCGACGGCCGCTTCTCGGTCGCCGGGGTGCCGGACGTCTCGGTCGGCTGGTCCGAGGTGGCGACGCGGGCCTCTGCCGACGGTGAGCCACTGCGGGCGGACCACGACTTCGTCCCCGCCGACGCGACGTTCCCCTTCGGTGCGCACGTCTCCGTCGTCGAGGTCGACACCGAGACCGGGCTCGTGGCTCCCGTCAGCCACGTTGCGGTCGACGACTGCGGCCGGGTGCTCAACCCGCTGCTCGTCGCCGGGCAGCAGCACGGCGGCCTGGCGCAGGGCATCTCGCAGGCCCTGTGGGAGGAGTTCTGCTACGACGTCGACGGCAACCCCGTCACGGCCACCTTCGCCGACTACGGGATCCCCTCTGCGACAGAGCTGCCGAGCTTCACGACCGCCAACACCGAGACGCCGACTCATCTGAACCCGTTGGGGGCCAAGGGAATCGGCGAATCGGCTACTGTCGGATCGACGCCCGCGGTGCACAACGCCGTCGTCGATGCGCTCAGGCACCTCGGTGTCCGCCACATCGACATGCCGCTGACCCCGCAGCGGGTGCTCGCGGCATACGACCAGGCGGTCGCGGGCACCTTGCCCGACCTCTGGCACCAGCCCCCCGCGGTCTTCGACGACCTCCCGATCCGCTCGGCGGACGCCGAGGAGGTCACGAGCATCTGAGCCGGCCCCGGGTCGCGTAGCCTGCCCGCATGTCCCGACAGCGCGTCCCGGAGGGTCCCGCCCCCGAGCCCGCGGTGCAGAAGCTGCGGATCCGGTATGCCAAGCGCGGCCGGCTCCGCTTCTCCTCGACCCGCGACTTCCAGCGCGCGCTCGAGCGGGCGCTGCGCCGCGCCGACGTGCCGATGGCCTTCAGCGCGGGCTTCCACCCGCACCCGAAGATCTCCTACGCCAACGCCGCCCCGACCGGGATGGGCAGCGAGGCGGAGTACGTCGAGATCTCGGTGACCGAACGGGTCGAGCCGGAGTCGGTGCGGCTGGCCCTCGACGAGGCCCTGCCGATCGGGCTCGACGTCCTCGAGGTCGTCGAGGCGCGACCCGGGGCGCTGGCCGACCGGCTCCAGGCCAGCGAGTGGGTCCTGGCCTTCCGCGACGTGACCGAGGCGGAGCTGCGGGCGGCGGCCGAGATCTTCCTCGCCCTCGAGACGATCGAGGTCACCCGGACCTTCAAGAACGGGCCTCGGACCTTCGACGTGCGCTCGGCCGTGCTGGCGATGACCGTGGCGTCGGACGAGGCGCTGCGCGACACCGTCCCGCACGCCCTCCCGGCGGGGGCACCGGGATGTGCCACAATGAGGGCGGTCGTACGGCACACCACACCCGCCGTTCGCCCCGACGACATTCTGACCGCGCTGCGTGCAGGTTCTCGCCTGGAGCCGTTGACGCCACCACTGGTGACTCGACTGGCCCAGGGCCCCCTGCTCGACGCAACCGTGGGGGTGGCTGATCCACTGGCCGCCGACGAGAGGGTCGGCGACAGCTGACCGAGGTGCCGCGCAGCACGCGAACCCGGCCAGCTGCAGCACGACGACTTCCGTCCCGCCGCATCCGCGACGAGGGCGATCCGAACACCGCACATGCGGAGAAGATGGGCCTCCCGGCCTCGGTGTGGATCTCCACCGCGTGACGGAGAGGGACGCCTGATGGCTTCCGAGAACGACACCCACACCGACCAGACGGCGGCTGAGCACTCGGTCGCCGAGCCGACTGCTGAGCCGACCACTGGGCCGACCACGGGGCCGACCACGGGGCCGGCTACCAAGGCGCCCGCCGCGCGGACGCCGCGCAAGCGGGCCAGCCGCGCCGCAGCGAGCGCAGCCGGCGACCCGGCGACTGGCGGTTCCACCGACGCAGCCGAAGCGGCCGACTCGGCCGACACCGCTGTCGCTGCTGAACCGGCCGTGACTGCCGTGCCGGCCAAGAAGGCGGCGAAGAAGGCGGCCACCAGGGCCCCCCGGAAAAAGGCAGCGCCGGCGGTTGCCAGCGAGTCGGTCGAGTCGGTCGAGTCGGTCGATTCGATTGCCGCCGCGCCTGCGGTCACCGAGGTGCCCGAGGCGCCCGAGGTGCCCGCTGTCCAGCGAGGGGGCGACGCGCCTGACACCGCGACGGCAGACGCACCCGCCGCCGCAAAGAAGACAGCGCGCAAGCGGGCCAGCCGCAAGGCCACCGCGCCGGCTGCCCCGCCTTCGCCGCCAGCCGCCGAGATCTCAGCCGACCTCTTTGCCGCGACCGAGGCAGCGGCCGACATCGAGATCGAGGACGAGGTCGAGGAGGTCCCGGCGGTCGCCACCCTCGAGGTCCTGTTCCAGGCACCGCCCGCCCGTCGCTCGCGCCGGGCTTCCTCGCCCGCGAAGGCCGCCCCGCCTGCCCCGGCCCCCGGCGAGGAGCCGGACGTCCCGGCCGTCGGCGCCGACGAGGCACCCCGGGGTCGCCGCAACCGATCCGACGCCCGCGAGACCGAGGTCGGCTCCGAGACCATCGGCCCCGAGACCATCGGCTCCGAGACCATCGGCTCCGAGACCGGCGCGACCACCCGGCCGAGCCGATCCAGGAGGTCCACCCGGTCCTCCGGAGCCAGCGCGCCCAACGACTCGGCCGATGCGATGGCGCCGTCCGAGCCTGCGGAGCCCAACGCCCCGGCCATCCCTGGCGAGGTCGACCCTGCCACGGAGCCCGTGCTGAAGACGCCCACCGACTCGGACGGATCGCAGGACCAGGGCGAGACCAGCGACGCCGACGACGGCCCGCGCCGCCGTCGCCGTCGCGGTGGCAAGGGTCGCCGGGGCCGCGGCAGCGATGCCGCCGTCGACACCGACGATGACACCACCGAGCAGGACGCCGCACCGAGCGGTGGACGTCGTCGAGGACGGTCCTCGGGCGCGGCCGCCGCCGCGCCGGACGCCTCTCCCACGTCCAACCCCTTCACGGCACCGGACGTCGACAGCACCGCGGACGAGTCGGGCACCGGCGAGGACGCCGACACCGACACCGACACCGCCGACGGTTCCGAGGGCGAGTCCGGCGGCAGCCGTCGACGCACCCGCCGCCGCCGTCGCAGCGGTTCCGGTGGCGACGGCGACGACGCGCCCAACGTCACCCCCCGGGTCCGTGAGTCGCGTGAGCCGCGTGAGTCGCGTGAGCCGCGTCGCGCCTCCGACGAGGTCACCAGCGTCAGGGGCTCGACACGCCTCGAGGCGAAGAAGCAGCGCCGTCGTGAGGGCCGCGAGGCCGGGCGCCGCCGCACGGTCATCACCGAGTCCGAGTTCCTCGCCCGACGCGAGAGCGTGGAGCGGGTCATGGTCGTCCGGCACAAGGAGGACCGCACCCAGATCGGCGTCCTCGAGGACGGCGTGCTCGTCGAGCACTACATCTCCCGCGAGACCAACGTCTCGATGGCGGGCAACATCTACCTCGGTCGCGTGCAGAACGTCCTGCCCTCGATGGAGGCCGCCTTCGTCGACATCGGCAAGGGCCGCAACGCCGTCCTGTATGCCGGTGAGGTCAACTGGGACGCGGCCGGCCTCGACTCCGGCCAGCCCAAGCGGATCGAGCACGCCCTCGGGTCCGGTCAGAACGTGCTCGTCCAGGTCACCAAGGACCCGATCGGTCACAAGGGCGCCCGCCTGACGTCGCAGATCTCGCTGCCCGGTCGCTACCTCGTCTACGTGCCCGAGAGCTCCATGACGGGAATCTCCCGCAAGCTGCCCGACACCGAGCGCGCCCGCCTGAAGAAGATCCTCAAGGAGATCGTCCCCGCGTCGGCCGGCGTCATCGTACGCACGGCGGCCGAGGGGGCCTCCGAGGAGGAGCTGCGCGCCGACGTCGACCGCCTGACCGCCACGTGGGAGGACATCCGGACCAAGGTCGAGGCCGGCGGGGGCCGGACCAAGACCAAGGGCAAGGCCACCGGCTCGGCCCCGACCCTCCTCCATGGCGAGCCCGACCTCACCGTGCGCGTCATCCGCGACGTCTTCAACGAGGACTTCACCTCGCTCGTCGTCGCCGGCCAGCAGGCCTGGGACGAGGTCTCGGGCTACGTCGGCTCCGTCGCCCCGGACCTCGCCGAGCGCATCACCCGCTGGACGAGCGAGGAGGACCTCTTCACGCACTACCGGATCGACGAGCAGATCGCGAAGGCGATGGACCGCAAGGTCTGGCTGCCGTCCGGCGGCTCGCTCGTCATCGACCGCACCGAGGCGATGACCGTCGTCGATGTGAACACCGGCAAGTTCGTGGGCTCGGGCGGCAACCTCGAGGAGACGGTCACCAAGAACAACATCGAGGCGGCCGAGGAGATCGTGCGGCAGCTGCGGCTGCGTGACATCGGCGGCATCATCGTCGTCGACTTCATCGACATGGTCCTCGAGGCCAACCGCGACCTCGTCGTGCGCCGGCTCCTCGAGTGCCTGGGCCGCGACCGCACGAAGCACCAGGTCGCCGAGGTCACCTCGCTCGGCCTCGTGCAGATGACCCGCAAGCGCGTCGGGTCGGGTCTGATCGAGGTCTTCTCCGAGACCTGCGAGGCCTGCGCCGGCCGAGGGGTCATCGTGCATGCCGACCCCGTCGACCGCAGCAACAGCAGCCCGCACGCCGACACGCACGCGGCGCCGAGCCAGCCGCCGCCGCCCGCCGGTGGCGGTCGTCGTCGTGGCAAGGCCGTCGAAGCCGCTCCTGCTCCGTCCCTCCCCGCCCTCGTCGCCCCCCAGCGCTCCGGCGGACCGACGCCCGCCCAGATCGCCGCCGCTGCGCATGCCGCGGCCCTCAAGGTGGGCTCCGGGCTCGTCGACGACGAGCTCGACCTCGAGAACGTCGGCGAGAGTGAAGAGCGCAACGTGTTCGCCGCGGCCGACCAGACCGGAGACGCCGGGTTGGACACCCTCCACCAGGTGGAGCTGGTCGAAGCGGTCGAGCCGGTCGAGCCGGTCGAGCTGGTCGAAGCGCACGAGCTGGTCGAAGCGGTCGAGCTGGTCGAGCCCGTGGCTGACGTCCACATCGATCCTGCCGTCGATCCCGAGGCCGACCCCTTCGCGGCGCCCGTCGCCCGCCCGCGCCGTCGCCGCGGCCGCGTGATGGCCCCGGCCGGACCGCCGCGTGGGCCCGACGCGGGCCCTGCGGACGCCGCTCACGCGGCATACGACGGCCTCACCCCGCACGAGGACCAGGCCGGATGACCCGCCCGGTTTGGTGGCATCACCCTCGGGCCGGTAGTCTCGACCCTCGGTGCGCCCACCGATCTGTGCCCCGTTCCCGCCAAGCCGCTCGTCGAGGTCAGTCCTCGACCTCCACGGGCTGTCGGGGTCGGCGCTACGTGACGGTCCACGAGAGCGTGCACCACCCGTAATGCCAGTCACGCACGTGACCGGCCGAAGAGAGTGAGCTCGACGTGTACGCGATTGTTCGCGCAGGTGGTCGCCAGGAGAAGGTCTCCGTGGGCGACGTCCTCATCATCGACAAGGTCAAGGCCGTTCCGGGCGACAGCATCGACCTGACCGCGCTGCTCCTCGTGGACGGCACGACCGTCACGAGCGACGCGGCCCGGCTCGCCAAGGTCAAGGTCACCGCCGAGGTCGTGAAGCCGGCCAAGGGGCCGAAGATCACGATCATGAAGTTCAAGAACAAGACCGGTTACCGTAAGCGTCAGGGTCACCGCCAGCACCTCACCCAGATCAAGGTCACGGCCATCGAGGCCTGAGGCTTCGCCTCCTCGATCTCCCCTCGATCTCCGGCTCGCTCGATACGACAAAGGCAGGCACAGACATGGCACACAAGAAGGGGGCGTCCTCGACCCGCAACGGTCGCGACTCCAACTCCCAGTTCCTCGGCGTCAAGCGCTTCGGCGGGCAGGTCGTCAACGCCGGCGAGATCATCGTCCGCCAGCGTGGCACGCACTTCCACCCGGGTGATGGCGTCGGCCGCGGCAAGGACGACACGCTCTTCGCGCTCGTCGCCGGCGCCGTGAAGTTCGGCCGCAAGCGTGGCCGCAAGACGGTCAACATCGAGCAGCCGCAGATCGTCGCCGTCGAGGCCTGAGCCTCGTCCAGCTAGCGCTTCGTCACGAAGGGGTGGGCCGGTCCGGTCCGCCCCTTCGCGTTTCCACCCACAGCACCGAAGGAGTCCCGCCATGGCGACGACGTTCGTCGACCGGGTCGTCCTGCACGTGCGAGCCGGCAACGGCGGCCACGGGGTGGCCTCGGTCAAACGTGAGAAGTTCAAGCCCCTCGGGGGTCCGGACGGGGGCAACGGCGGTCGCGGGGGCTCGATCATCCTGCGGGTCGACCCGCAGTCCACGACGCTGCTCGACTACCACCGCCAGTCCCACCGCAGCGCGAGCAACGGCAAGCCCGGTGCCGGCGACGAGCGGAACGGCGCGGACGGCGACGACCTCGTCCTGTCGGTGCCGGAGGGCACGGTGGTCAAGGACAGCGAGGGCCACATCCTCGTCGACCTCGTCGGTCCCGGGCTCGAGCACGTCCTGGCCCGCGGCGGCCGCGGCGGTCTGGGCAACCGGGCGCTGGCCTCGGCCCGCCGCAAGGCTCCCGGCTTCGCGCTGCTCGGTGAGCCGGGTGACGAGCTGGACGTCGTCCTCGAGCTGAAGTCGCTCGCCGACGTCGCGCTCATCGGCTTCCCCTCGGCCGGCAAGTCCTCGCTCGTGTCCGTGCTGTCGGCGGCCCGCCCGAAGATCGCCGACTACCCCTTCACGACGCTCGTCCCGAACCTCGGAGTCGTCACAGCGGGGGACGCCCGCTACACCATCGCCGACGTCCCCGGCCTGATCCCCGGCGCCCACGAGGGCAAGGGTCTCGGCCTGGAGTTCCTCCGCCACGTCGAGCGCTGCTCGGTCCTCGTCCACGTCATCGACTGCGCGACTCTCGAGCCCGACCGCGACCCGATGAGCGACCTCGACGTCATCGAGCAGGAGCTCGCGCTCTACGTGCCCGACGCCGACCTCGGCGGTCGACCACTGGCCGAGCGCACCCGCATCGTCGTCCTCAACAAGTCCGACGTCCCCGAGGCGCTCGAGCTCGCCGAGCTCGTCAAGGGTGACCTCGAGGAGCGCGGCCTCGAGGTCTTCATCGTCTCGGCCGTCGCCCGCACCGGGCTCAAGGAGCTCACCTTCGCCCTCGCGCGGCACGTCGAGGAGGCCCGCAGGCTCGTCGCCCAGATCGTGCCGCCGCGGGTCGTCCTGCGCCCGCGCGCCGTCGACGACTCGGGCTTCGAGATCCGCAGGGAGAACACCGCCGACGGGCTCGTCTATCGCGTCATCGGCGAGCGACCGACCCGGTGGATCCGGCAGACCGACTTCAGCAACGACGAGGCGGTCGGCTACCTCGCCGACCGGCTCGGCCGGCTCGGCGTCGAGCAGGCCCTCTTCAAGTCGGGTGCGGTCGCCGGCGACACCGTGCTCATCGGCGCCGGTGATGACGCGGTCGTCTTCGACTGGGAGCCGACGATGATCGCCGGCGCGGAGCTGCTCGGCCAGCGCGGCACCGACCTGCGCTTCAACGTCTCGACCCGCCTCTCCGCGAAGGAGAAGCGCGAGGCCGCCCACGACCGCTACGTCGCCCGGCAGTCCACGCAGTCCGAGCTCGAGTCCGAACGCCGGTCCGGCCACTGGGCCACCGCGCGCGACGACCCTGCCGACGAGGGCTGAGACCACGGTTCGGTCCGCTGCGCCGGGGACGCAAGACCGGCAGGTGCCCGGTATGCCGCCCCGGTCACCCGGCATACCGGACTCCCGCCGGTTGACCGTCCCGTCCGCCACCCGGCCGTCCCAGCCAGGTGTCGAGCCCACCTAGACTCGGCGGGTGCCCGACCGGTCAGCCCTCACCGCCGCCCGCCGCCTCGTCGTCAAGGTGGGGTCGTCGTCGCTGACCGGCCCGGACGGGGGGATCGACTCCGCGCGGCTGAACGCCCTGGTCGACGTCGTCGCCCGTCGGCGGCTCGCGGGTGACGCGATGGTCCTCGTCTCCTCCGGCGCCATCGCGGCCGGGCTCGGCCCGCTCGGACTGGCCCGTCGGCCCCGCGACCTCGCCACCCAGCAGGCGGCGGCCAGCGTCGGACAGGGTGCGCTGGTCGCGGCATACCAGGCGGCGTTCGGGGCCCACGGGCTGACCGTCGGGCAGGTCCTGCTCACTGCCGAGGACGTGACCCGGCGCGGCCACTACGCCAACGCCCGCCGCACCCTCGAGCGGCTGCTCGACCTGGGGATGGTCCCCGTCGTCAACGAGAACGACACGGTCGCGACCCACGAGATCCGGTTCGGCGACAACGACCGGCTCGCTGCCCTCGTGGCCCACCTCGTCCACGCCGACGTCCTCGTCCTTCTCTCCGACGTCGACGCCCTCTACGACGGGCCGCCGTCGCGCGAGGGCTCTACCCGCATCCCCGTCGTCGCGGGTCCCGCCGACCTCGCGGGCATCGTCGTCAAGGGGTCCGGCTCCAAGATCGGCACCGGCGGCATGACGACGAAGATCGAGGCGGCGGCCATCGCGACGGCTGCCGGGATCACGACGGTGCTCACCTCGGCGGAGCAGGCGGGCCCCGCCCTCGCCGGTGACGAGGTCGGCACCCTCTTCCTCCCGACGGGGTCCCGTGGCTCGTCACGGCTGCTCTGGCTGGCCCACGCGACGACGCCCCAGGGACGCGTCCTGCTCGACGCCGGCGCCGTGCACGCCGTCGTCGACCGGCGAAAGTCGTTGCTACCAGCGGGAATCACCTCGGTCGAGGGCCGTTTCACCGACGGTGACCCCATCGACGTCTGCGACCCCGACGGACGCCCGGTGGCGCGCGGCCTGGTGAACTTCTCCTCCGAGGAGCTCCCCGGCCTGCTCGGGCGCTCGACCAAGGAGCTCGCCCGCGAGCTCGGCCC
>NZ_JANXRJ010000196.1 GCF_025353065.1 Lapillicoccus sp. | reverse complement strand
CTCCAGAACGCGGATCTCACCGCAACACGTCAGCTTGAGGGGCGGCAGCGTCAGTGCAGCCGGCGCGCGGCCTCGGCGATCGAGCCGGTCATCGACGGATAGATCGTGAAGGTACTGGCCACCTGGTCGACGTTGAGGTGGTTCTCCACCGCCAGCGCGAGTGGATAGATCAGCTCGGACGCCCGGGGCGCGACGACGACGCCACCTGCGACGGTGCCACTTCCCTTGCGCGAGAACACTTTCACGAACCCGTCGTGGAAAGAGTCCATCTTCGCGCGAGCGTTGGTGGCCAGCGGGAGCATGTCGTAGCTCGCCTCCGTCAGCCCGTCGTCGATCTGCTTCTGGGTGATGCCGACGGTCGCGATCTCGGGCATCGTGAAGATGGTGGCCGAGACCCGGCTCAGCTTGAGCGGGGAGACCGCGTCGCCGAGGGCGTGCCACATGGCGATCCGGCCCTGCATCGCCGCCACCGACGCCAAGGGCAGCACCCCGGTGCAGTCGCCGGCGGCATACACACCCCGCACGGAGGTCCGTGACACGGCATCGACCTCGATATGACCCGACGCGGTCAGCTCGATGCCGGCCTCCTCGAGGCCGAGCCCGCCGGTCTGGGGCACGGACCCGACGGCGAGCAACGCGTGCGACCCGTCGACGGTGCGGCCATCGACGAGCGTGACGCGCACCCCGCTTCCGTGCCGCTCGACGCTCGCCATCCGCGAGCGTCCCAGCACCTCCATGCCGTCGCGCCGGAAGACGTCCTCGATGACGGTCGCGGCGTCGGCGTCCTCGCCGGGCAGCACGCGTTCGCGCGACGACACCAGGGTCACGGAGGCGCCGAGGCCGATGTAAGCGTGGGCGAGCTCGGCGCCGGTGACGCCGGAGCCGACGACGATCAGCTTCCCTGGCAGGGCATCGAGCGCATAGATCTGCTTCCACGTGAGGATGCGCTCCCCGTCGGGCTCCGCGGTCGGCATCGTGCGGGGGGTGGCGCCGGTGGCGACGAGGACGACGTCGGCGTCAAGGTCCTCGGTATGCCCGTCGGCACACGTCGCGCGCACCCGCCCCGGCGCGAGGAGCGTCCCGACGCCCGCGAGCAGCCGCACGCCGTCGGCGAGCAGCCGGCGGTGGATGTCGGCGCTCTGGGTGGCGGCGAGGGCGAGGATCCGCCGGTTGACGGCGGCCAGGTCGACACTGGCCCGCTCCGCTCCGAGGACACCGAGGGTGGCGCCGGAGGACAGCCCACCCATGAACGCGGCGGTCGAGACGAGGGCCTTGCTCGGCACGCAGTCGGTGAGCACGCACGCCCCACCGAGGCCGTCGCGGTCGATGACGGTGACCTGTGCGCCCATCCGGGCCGCGACGAGCGCAGCCTCGTAGCCGCCCGGACCACCCCCGAGGACGACGACCGACGAACGCACGCTCACCACCCCATCCAACCATCCACGCCATCGCGGCTGAGCCCGCCACTAGAGTCGGCGCGTGAGCGAGCCGACCACCCCCGACCTCGACGACCCCTCGACCGACCCGTTGTCCGTCGCGCAGGCCGCGGGCGCCGTCATCGCCGACCGCACCGGTGTGGCGACCCACGACGTCGCTCTCGTGCTCGGGTCCGGTTGGGGGCAGACCGGCGACCTCATCGGCGAGACGCTCGAGACCATCCCCAACGACGAGGTGCCCGGCTTCCGCAGGGCCGCCGTCGTCGGCCACTCCGGCACCATGCGCTCGGTCGCCATCGGCGAGACCGGCTTGCGGGCCCTCGTCTACGGCACCCGCACCCACTTCTACGAAGGTCGGGGCGTCCGGGCCGTCGTCCACGCCGTCCGCACCGCGAAGGCGGCGGGCTGCACGACCATCGTGCTCACCAACGGGTGCGGCGGCCTCAACCCCGCCTGGGGCCCCGGCACCCCCGTCCTCATCCGCGACCACATCAACCTCACCGCGACCTCACCCATCGAGGGCGCGAACTTCGTGGACCTGACCGACCTCTACTCCCCGCGCCTGCGGGCCCTCGCGCACGACGTCGACCCCGGGCTCGACGAGGGCGTCTACGTCCAGTTCCGCGGCCCCCACTACGAGACCCCGGCCGAGGTGCGGATGGCCGGCATCCTCGGGGGAGACCTCGTCGGCATGTCGACGAGCCTCGAGGCGATCGCCGCGCGCCAGGCTGGGCTCGAGGTCCTCGGCATCTCGCTCGTCACCAACCTCGCCGCCGGCATCTCCGACCGGCCGCTCTCGCACGCCGAGGTCCTCGAGGCAGGGCAGGCCGCCGCCGGCCGCTGCGGCGAGCTGCTCGCGCAGGTCGTCCTGCGGATCGCCACCTCGAGCGCTCCTACGACTGAAACCCGCTCTGCCACAACCACGGACGCCTGAGCGCCGATGCCGACGACGCTCACCGACGAGCTCCGCCGCCGCGCCGAAGCGTGGCTGGCCGACGATCCCGACCCCCGCACCCGCGCCGAGCTCGCGGCGCTGCTCGAGGCGGCAGCGGGCGGCGACGAGGACGCGGTGGCCGACCTCGTCGACCGGTTCTCCGGCTTCCTCGACTTCGGCACGGCCGGGCTGCGCGGCGCGATGGGGGCCGGGCCCCATCGCATGAACCGTGCTGTGGTCCTCCGCGCGGCAGCCGGCCTCGCGGCATACCTGCGGGCCGAGGGTGGTCAGGCCGAGCCGATGGTGGTCATCGGCTACGACGCGCGCCACGACTCCGACGTCTTCGCCCGCGACACCGCGGCGGTTGTCGTGGCGGCAGGCGGGCGCGCCAGCATCCTTCCCAGGCCCCTGCCAACTCCGTTGCTGGCCTTCGCGATTCGTCATCTCGGCGCCGACGCGGGGGTCATGGTCACTGCGAGCCACAACCCCGCGCGCGACAACGGTTACAAGGTCTATCTCGGCGACGGCAGCCAGATCGTCCCCCCGACCGACGTGCAGATCGCGACTCACATCGCCGCCGTGACCTCGGTTGCCGACGTGCCGCTGACCGACGACGGCTGGGAGACCTTGGGCGACGACCTCCAGGACGACTACCTCGAGGCCGTATGCCGCGTGGTCGCCGACGGCTCCCCCCGCGACCTCGCCGTCGTCCACACATCGCTCCACGGGGTGGGCAACGAGACGATCATCCGGGCCTTCGTGGGTGCGGGTTTCGTTGCGCCGCAGGTGGTTCCGAGCCAGGCGAGCCCCGACCCGGACTTCCCCACCGTCAGCTTTCCCAACCCCGAGGAGACGGGCGCCATCGACGCCGCCCTCGACCTCGCGCGGGTCGTCCACCCCGACCTCGTGATCGCCAACGACCCCGACGCCGACCGCTGCGCCGCAGCAGTGTTCGACCCCGCAGCAGAGTTCGACCCCGCAGCGGTGTTCGACCCCGCTGCACGGCTCGCCTCCGGCACGGGCCCGCCCGGCGACTGGCGGATGCTGCGCGGCGACGAGGTCGGCGCACTGCTGGGCGCGCACCTCATCGCCCGCGGCATACCCGACGGTGGCGTCCTCGCCAGCTCCATCGTCTCCTCCCGGTTGCTGGCGGCGATGGCCGCTGCCGCGGGGGTCGCCCACGAGGAGACCCTGACCGGCTTCAAGTGGATCGCCCGGGTCCCGGGACTCGCGTACGGCTACGAGGAGGCGCTCGGCTACTGCGTCGCGCCGGGGATCGTGCGCGACAAGGACGGCATCAGCGCGGCGCTGCTCCTCGCCGAGCTCGCAGCCACTCTCAAGGTCCAGGGGCGCACCCTCCTCGACCTCCTCGACGACCTCGCCGTCGCCCACGGGGTGCACGCCACCGACTCCTTCGCCGTGCGGGTCGACGACCTCGACCAGATCGCCCCCGTGATGGCGCGACTGCGTGCTGCCCCACCGACATCCGTGGCCGCCATCGACGTGGCCCGCCGCGACGACCTCGCCCGCGGCGACGGGGGCCTGCCCCCCACCGACGGGCTGCGCTTCTTCCTCGCCGACGACTCGCGGGTCATCGTCCGACCGTCGGGCACCGAGCCGAAGGTCAAGGTCTACCTCGAGGTCATCGAGCCGGTCGTCAGCGCCGCCGAGCTCGCCACCGCCCGGCACACCGCCGCCGTCCGTCTCGCCGCGATCCGGACCGAGTTCGAGACCCTGACCTCGCTCTGACTACGGGGCTCCAACAGCCCCACTTGTTGCGGTGAGATCGGCGATCGGCCCGGCTAATGCCCAGAAGGTCCGGATCTCACCGCAACACGTGGAGTGGGGTGGGTCCGGCTCAGTACTCCGGCTGGCTCGGGTCGATCTCGTGCACCCAGGCGAGCACGCCACCGTCGAGGCTCGCGACGCCCGTGAGACCGGCGGCCAGCGCCAGGCGGGCAGCCTCCGCTGAGCGGCCCCCGACCTTGCAGTGGATGACGACCGGCCGGCCCGCAGCCACGGCGTCGGCGAGCTCGCGCCGGGCGTATGCCGTGCCGTCCCGGAAGGCGTCGAGGTGGATCGCGACGGCGGTCGGGATCGCCGCGATGGACCGCTCGTCGTCGCCCCGGACGTCGACGAGCAGCGGCGGCGTCTCGGACGCGAGGGCAGCAGCCAGCGACGACACCGACACCAGGGGCAGATCGGCCCCGGGGCCGGCGGCCGGGTCCGCACCCGACACCGCGCCGACCGGCATACCGCAGAAGGCCTCGTAGTCGACGAGCCCCGTCGCGAGCGTGATGCTCGGATCGTCGCCACACACCGGGCAGCCCGGGTCACGACGCACCGGCAGCGTGTCCCACGTCATCCGCAGCGCGTCGTGCACGAGCAGCCGCCCGGTCAGGGTCTCGCCGAGCCCGAGGACGATCTTCACCGTCTCGGTGACCTGGACCGAGCCGATGGCGGCGCACAGCACGCCGAGCACGCCGCCCTCGGCGCACGACGGGACCGCGCCGGGTGGCGGCGGTTCGGGGAAGACGCAGCGGTAGCAGGGTCCGTGGCCGGCCCACCACACGCTGACCTGGCCGTCGAAGCGGTAGATCGAGCCCCAGACGTGCGGAATCCCGAGCAGCACGCACGCGTCGTTGAGGAGGTAGCGGGTCGGGAAGTTGTCGGTGCCGTCGATGACGACGTCGTAGTCGCGCAGCACGTCGAGCGCGTTGGAGGCGTCGAGCCGCACGTCGTGGCGGACGACCGTGACGTGCGGGTTGACGGTCGCCACGGTCTCGGCGGCCGACGAGGTCTTGAGCCGGCCCACATCGGCGTCGCTGTGGACGACCTGTCGCTGGAGGTTGCTCGTCTCGACGACGTCGGCATCGACGATCCCGATCGTGCCCACCCCGGCGGCGGCGAGGTAGAGCAGCGCCGGCGACCCGAGGCCGCCGGCCCCGACCACGAGGACCCGGGCGGCGGCCAGGCGCTCCTGACCGGCCATCCCCACGCCCGGCAGGAGGATGTGGCGGGCGTAGCGGGCGACCTCGTCGCGGGAGAGGGCCTGCGCGTTGACGGTGCGGGCGGTCACTCCCCGACGGTACCTCCCGGCGACCGGGCGCCGTCGCGACTCCGCTCCCGGCCGAGGGGGCTACTCGTGGGTACGATGAGCCGCACGCGCGGATCCGGACCGCCGTGGCGCCCGTCGGGCGCGCAACGCTTCGAGGAGGGGTCGACGACGATGTCGGTGGACGCACCAGGCAACGCCCGAGGGCTGCGCCTTCCCCGGTCGGCCCGTCGCGCCCAGCTGCTCGAGGCAGCGCAGGCCGCCTTCGTCGAGTCGGGCTATCACGCGGCCGCGATGGACGATATCGCCGAGCGGGCCGGAGTCTCCAAACCTGTTCTCTACCAGCACTTCCCCGGCAAGCTCGACCTCTATCTCGCCCTCCTCGACCACCACCGGACCGAGATCGAGACCGCAGTGAGGGCGGCCCTGTCGAGCACGACCGACAACAAGCAGCGCGTGCTCGACTGCGTCGGGGTCTACTTCGAGTTCGTGACCCGCGAGGGCGCTCCGTTCCGGCTGCTCTTCGAGTCGGACCTGACCAACGACCCGGCCGTGAGCGAGCGCGTCGAGGGCGTCGCGCTCACCTGCGGCGAGGCGCTGGCCGAGGTCATCGCCGCCGACACCCAGATGTCCGACGCCGACGCCCACATGCTCGGCATGGCCCTCACGGGCATGGCCCAGGTGTCGGCGCGCTACTGGCTCTCCCAGGGCTCCACGATCCCCCGCGAGGAGGCCGCCCGCATCGTCGGCCAGCTCGCGTGGCGGGGCATCGGCGGCTTCCCCAAGAGCGACGGTTCCGCTGTCGCCGAATCCTCTGTCGGCGAACACCCGGGCCACGAGGAACAGCGGCTGTCCTCATAGGGTTGACTGGAACGAGTTCATCCTTTGGCGTATGCCGGGTGGTCACCGTCCGGTGGCCGTTCGGCGCCCCAGACGAAAGGCCACATCGTGGAGGTCAGGATCGGCGTGCAGAACGTCGCTCGCGAGATCGCGTTCGAGTCCAACCAGTCCCTGGAGGAGGTCACCGAGATCGTCAACACGGCGCTCGTCGACCAGCCGCTGCTCCGGCTCACGGATGACAAGGGCCGCGTGTTCATCGTGCCCGTGCCCTCCATCGGCTACATCAACATCGGCGAGCAGGACAAGCGCGGGGTGGGCTTCGGCACCTCCTGACGTCACGGTCCCTGCGGTTGAGGGCCGCACTCCCGGGGTAACCTCCTGTCCGGTACGACGCCCTGTCGTATCCGGGCCCTCAGCCCGAAGCCGCTCGCGTCAGCGTCGGCGGATCAGGTCGGCACAGCGACCACGAAGGAGCACAGCATGGTTGGCAGTCTTATCGGAGCAATCGTCGTCGGCGCGATCATCGGCGCCCTGGGCCGGTTGATCCTCTCCGGCAAGCAGAACATCTCCCTTCTCGTGACGATCGTCATCGGGATCATCTCGTCCGTCGTCGTCAACCTCATCCTGGGGGCGATGTTCCACTACACCGGTGGCGGCGGCATCAGCTGGTGGTTCTGGATCATCTCCGCCCTCGTCGCCGCGGGCCTGATCCGGCTCTATGGCTCGATGACGAGCAAGAAGGTCTGACCCGACCACCTCTTGTCCACCGAAGGGCTCGGCCACCCGGCCGGGCCCTTCGCGTGTGTCCAGTGACCGACCGGCACACGGGTCAATCGCATACGGCAGAGGACAGCTCAGGCCGAGAGCCCGAGCCGCGCCATCCGGCGAGTGTGCTCGTCGGTGAGCCGGGCGAACATCCGCCCGAGCTCGGCGAGGTCGGCACCCGGCCGGCCGGGGGCGCCGACCAGCAGCGACGACAGCGCGTCGCGCTCGACCCCGACGCGCTGGGCCTGGGTCAGGGCCTCGCCGACCAGTCGCCGCCCCCAGAGGGCGAGTCGGCCGCTGACCCGCGGATCGGCCTTGGTCGCCGCCCGCACCTCGCGCACGACGAACTCGGCCTGCCCCATGTCGGACATCGCGGCCTCGACGAGCTGCCGGGTGGGCGCATCGACGTAGGCCGCGATCTCACGGTAGAAGTCCTGCGCGATCCCGTCGCCGACGTAGGCCTTGACGAGCCCCTCGAGATAGGTGCTCGGGCTCGTCCGCTCGTGGTAGGCGTCGAACGAGGCGACGAACGGCTCCACCGCCGCGTTGGGATCGACCCCCATCTCGCGCAGCCGCTGCGTGATCGCCTCGTAGTGGTGGAACTCCGCGACCGCCAGCCGGGCGACCGCCGCCTTCGCGGGCTGGCTCGGCGCCATCTCGGCGTCGGCGGCGAGCTGGCTGAAGGCCATCAGCTCGCCGTAGGCCAGGGCACCGAGCAGGTCGATGACCGCCGGCCGGTATGCCGCGTCGCCCGCCTCGGTCGTCCCCGCGCCCGTCCCCTCCGGGACGAGGTCTCGCCTGTCCCCGGGCTCTTCCGGGTCGTCGGAACGGCTCTCGAGCACGTCGTCGTCGCTCATGGCGCCAGCGTAGTGCGGCGGCGTGGTGTGGCCTGCTCGGACCGGCTGCCGCGCGAAAAAGGGGTGCAGTGGGTGGTGCGGGTAGACTGACGGTGTTATCCGGTGCCCGGTCGGCCCGAATCGCCACTTTTTTGCCGAGTGACTCGGCACGACAGACCTCCGATCGGCCCGAACCTCATGTCAGGGGCGACGACCCACCGCCGCGCAGCCGCGGCCTCGCCCTCGCCCCGGGCCCGATCGAGAGAACTCCTCCACCCATGACCGACACCACTGACGTCGTCACGCCCGACGACTCCCCCGCCGACGATATCGTCGACGATTCGACCACCGCACCCGCCGCGGAGCCCCAGCCCGAGCCGACCTTCGCCGACTTCGGGGTCCACCCCGACATCGTCGACGCCCTGGCCGCCCACGGCATCGTCCACCCGTTCCCTATCCAGGCGATGACCCTCCCGGTCGCCCTCGGCGGCCACGACATCATCGGCCAGGCCAAGACGGGCACGGGCAAGACGCTCGGCTTCGGCGTCCCGATCCTCCAGCGCGTCATCAGCCCGGTCGACGAGGGCTTCGACGCCATGGCCCGTCCCGGCAAGCCGCAGGCCCTGGCCGTCGCCCCGACCCGCGAGCTCGCGGTCCAGGTCGCGACCGACCTCGAGCGGGCGGGCGCCCGGCGCGGCATCCGCGTCCTCACCGTCTACGGCGGCCGCGCCTACGAGCCGCAGATCGACGCCCTCAAGCGGGGCGTCGAGGTCGTCGTCGGCACCCCGGGTCGGCTCATCGACCTGGCCAAGCAGGGTCACCTCGACCTGTCGCAGGCCCGCACCGTCGTCCTCGACGAAGCCGACGAGATGCTCGATCTCGGCTTCCTGACCGACGTCGAGACCCTGATGTCGCTGACCCCGGCCAGCCGTCAGACGATGCTGTTCTCGGCGACCATGCCGGGCGCGATCGTCGCCCTCGCCCGTCGCTACATGCAGCAGCCGACCCACATCCGCGCGATGGGCGACGAGAACGAGAACGCGCACACCGTCAAGGCGGTGACGCAGTACGTCTACCGCGCGCACGCCATGGACAAGGTGGAGATGCTGGCGCGCATCCTGCAGGCCCGCGACCGCGGTCTGTGCCTCGTCTTCAGCCGCACCAAGCGGACCGCCGCCAAGGTCGCCGACGACCTCGCCGAGCGCGGTTTCGCCGCGGCCGCCATCCACGGCGACCTCGGCCAGGGCGCCCGTGAGCAGGCCCTGCGGGCCTTCCGCAACGGCAAGGTCGACGTCCTCGTCGCCACCGACGTCGCGGCCCGTGGCATCGACGTCGACAACGTCACCCACGTCGTGAACTTCCAGTGCCCCGAGGACGAG
>NZ_JANXRJ010000165.1 GCF_025353065.1 Lapillicoccus sp. | reverse complement strand
GCTCGGGTATGCCGCGCTCATCCTCATCCTCGCCGAGGGCGGCCTCACGACCCAGTGGTCGGGCATCCGCCGGTCGGTGGCGCCGGCTGCAGTCCTCTCGACCGTCGGCGTCGTGGTGTCCGTGGTCGTCGTCGCGGTCGCGGCCCGCTACCTGCTGCACCTCGACTGGACCGTCGCGCTCCTCGTCGGGGCGATCCTCACCTCGACCGACGCGGCGGCGGTGTTCTCGGTCCTGCGCACCGTCCCCCTCCCCCGACGCCTCAGCGGGATGCTCGAGGCCGAGTCGGGCTTCAACGACGCGCCGGTGGTCATCCTCGTCGTCTCCCTCGCCGCAGAGTCCGTCCCCGGAGCGGCGCACCACCCCTGGTGGTTCCTCGTGCTCGAGGCGGCCGGCGAGCTCGCCGGCGGCGCCGCGGTCGGCCTGCTGATCGGCCGGTTCGGCGGGGCCGCGCTGCGCCGGGCCGCCGGCGCATCGTCCGGCCTGTTCTCCATCGGGGTCATCGCCCTGGTCGTCCTCGCGTATGCCGCGGCCGACACCGCGCACACGAGCGGCTTCCTCGCGGCATACCTCTCGGCGCTGGCGCTCGGCAACATGGGCCTGCCCCACCGGTCCGCGGTGCACGGGTTCTCCTCGGCCCTCGGCACGGTGGCCCAGATCGGCCTCTTCGTCCTGCTCGGGCTGCTCGCCAGCCCGGCGCGGCTCGCCGAGCGGATCGTCCCCGCGCTCGTGGTCGGGCTGGTCCTGCTGCTGCTGGCCCGACCGCTGTCGGTGATCGTCTCGCTGACCCCGTTCCGGATCGGCTGGCGCGACCAGGTGTTCCTCTCCTGGGCCGGGCTGCGGGGCGCCGTCCCCGTCGTGCTCGCCACGGTGCCCGCCACGCTCGGCACCCCGGGCACCGAGTGGATCTTCGACCTCGTCTTCGTCCTCGTGGTGATCTTCACGCTCATCCAGGCCCCGACCCTGCCGTGGGTCGCCCGCCGGCTGGGCCTCACCGAGTCCGTCCAGCAGGTCGAGCTGAGCGTCGAGACGACGCCGCTCGAGACGATAGGCGCCGACGTCATCCAGGTCACCGTCGGGGACACCTCCCGCATCCACGGCGTGGAGATCTTCGAGCTGCGGCTCCCGCTGGGGGCCAACGTCACGCTCGTCGTGCGAGACGGGAAGGGTTCGGTGCCGACCCCCAAGACGCCGCTGCGGCACGGCGACCAGCTGCTCATCGTCACGACGGCGGACGCCCGCAGCGCCGCCGAGGCCCGCATCCGCGCGGTCGACCAGGGCGGCCGGCTCGCCGGCTGGGTCTGAGCGAAGTCGACGACGGGACGGTCCGGGGCCTCCGGGAAGCACCCGTAGACTTGGGACGTTGACGAAGCAACCATCTCGACCCATCACGCAGGCGGCCAAGCCGTCCTGATCCATCGGAGGACCCCCAGTTGCCCACGTACGCCTACGCCTGTCGCGAGTGCGGGCACACCTTCGACGCGGTGCAGTCGTTCACGGACGACGCCCTCACCACCTGCCCCGAGTGCAGTGGCGCGTTGCGCAAGGTCTACGGCTCGATCGGGGTCAGCTTCAAGGGATCGGGCTTCTACCGCAACGACTCCCGCGCCTCCGCGAACGGTGCTGCGGCCAAGGCCGAGTCGAAGAGCGAGTCGGGCTCCGACAAGGGCTCCGACAAGGGCTCCGACTCCAAGGGCACCGACTCCAAGGGCACCGACAAGTCCTCGGACACGAAGGGCTCGGAGAAGAAGTCCGACGGGGCCGCCGCGGCGAAGAGCAGCGACAAGAGCGCCTCCGCCAGCTCGAGCAGCTCGGCGTCCGGAAAGGGGTCCGGCTCGGCCGGCTTCTCGGGCAGTTCAGGTTCTTCGGGCAGCAAGGCTTCGAGCACCTCCTCGTCCTGAGGGCACCGCGGGCTGCGGGCGGGCTCGGCTAGGTTTCCGGTATGCCTCCCGAGACCAGCCTGCCGCACCAGACCAGGCCGCTGACGCCGGAGGACGCCGCTCAGTCCCACGCCCTCGGGGCCGAGGCGTTCGGGCCCTATCCCGCGGGTCAGACCGCCCCCGCGCCGGGAACCTCCGCCGGCAAGCACGACTGGGGCACCTTCGTGGGCGGGCGGCTCGCAGCCCGGATGGCGACGCGCTCCTACGGCTCCTGGTGGCACGGAGTCGAGGTCCCCACCAGCGGCATCGCCTCGGTCGCCGTGAGCCCGGAGGCCCGCGGCGGCGGCCTGCTCACCGAGCTGTTCCGGGCCGCCCTCGCCGAGGCCCGCGAGCGGGGTGAGACCCTCTCGACGCTCTATCCGACGGCCCCGGGCATCTACCGCAAGTTCGGCTACGAGCTCGTCGGCTCGTATGACCTCGTCACCGTCCCGACGCTGTCCCTGCGCGGCCTGGCCGCCTCGCCGGAGATCGCCCTCCGCCGGGCCGAGGTCGCCGACATGCCGGCCGTCCGCGCGGTCTACGACGCCTGGGCATCGAGGCAGCACGGGCCGCTCACCCGGCGGGGTGAGTCCTTCACCGAGACCGACGAGGAGGTCCTGAGGGAGTTCACGGGGGTCACGCTCGCGACCGACCCGAGCGGCTCCGTCGTCGGCTACGCGAGCTGGGAACGCGGTCCGGGCTACGACAGCGCCTCGTGGATCCGGGTCCTCGACCTGCTGGCCGTCGACCCTCGCGCCTACCCCGCCCTCTGGCGCTTCTTCGGCGGGTTCGCCAGCGTCACCGGCGAGATCCGCTTCCGCACCTCCGGCGCCGTCGGCACCGACGAAGCGCGGTTGCACCTGACCACCGACGTCGGCCGGGTCGTCGACAGCCGTCCCTACATGCTGCGGGTCGACGACGTCGCCGCCGCCTTCACGGTCGCGGTGGCAGACGGCCGATTCGCTGACGTGAGGAGGGAGTTCGCCGTCGTCGGCGACCTTCTCGGGGTGCAGGACGGCAGCTACCGCCTCGAGGGCGACGGGTGCGTCCGCACCGGCGCGGCCCCCGAGGGGGGAGACCTCCCGACCTTCGCCCCCCGCGGCCTCGCCCTGTCGTATGCCGGGGTGCAGTCGGCCGCCAACCTGCGGCAGCTGGGCCTCCTGCACGGACCGGCGGACCACGACGCGGTGTTCGACGGCTGGTCGGGCGGTGCCCCGGTGCACGTCCGCGACTACTTCTGATCGGACCGCCCACTGTCCAGGTCGCGGCGTTCGGGCGACCATGGAGTCGCAGCACCTGCGCGGGCGAACGCCTGCCCGACGAAGGAGACGCTCCATGCCACGCCCGCCCATCTCTCTCACCGTTCCGGACCTGACCGGGAAGCTCGCGCTCGTCACGGGCGCGAGCGACGGGGATCGGGTGCCACATCGCCGCCCGGCTCGCGGGCGCCGGCGCTGAGGTGCTGATGCCCGTCCGCAACCGGGCCAAGGGCGAGGCTGCCGCGCAGCGCATCCTCGAGCGGACGCCCGGCGCGCAGCTGTCCGCCCGGACCCTGGACCTGTCGTCGCTGAGCTCCGTGGCTGATCTCGCCGACCAGCTGCTGCAGGAAGGGCGACCGCTCGACATCCTGGTCAACAACGCCGGGGTGATGACCCCGCCGACCCGCCAGGTCACCACGGACGGCTTCGAGCTGCAGTTCGCGACGAACCACCTCGGGCACGTCGCGTTGGCGGCGCGGCTGCTGCCGCTGCTGCGCGAGGGGAAGACGCACGTGGTCACCCAGGTCTCGCTCTCCGCGAACCACAACGCCGTCAACTGGGAGGACCCGAACTGGGAGACGGGCTACGACGCGTTCACGTCCTACAGCCACATGAAGATCGCCCTCGGGCTGTTCGCGATGGAGCTCCACCGCCGCAGCACGGCGCAGGGGTGGGGCCTCCGGAGCAACCTCGCGCACCCCGGGATCTCGCCGACGAACCTGCTGGCCGCACAGCCCCAGATGGGCCGGCCGGACGACACCGTGCGCGTGAGAGCCATCCGCGCGCTGTCGCGTCGCGGGATCCTGTTCGGCACCGCGGAGTCGGCGGCGCTGCCTGCTGTGTATGCCGCGACCAGCCCCGACGCGAAGGGTGGCCTGTTCTACGGCCCCGAGGGATTCCAGCACCTGCGCGGCGCGCCGGCGGAGGAGCCGCTCTACAGCCGGCTGGCCAGCCCGGAGGACGGCCGCAGGATGTGGGAGATGTGGGAGCGGATGGTCGGCGTGAGCTTCCCCGAGTGACCTCACGGCCCGAGTCGACCGCCGATCGTCTGCACCTGCCGACGACCTGAGGCTGAAGGAGTTGTCCCCACCCCCCTCGCCGCAGACCCCACCGTCCACAGGCGGGGACGGCGGCATACCGGCGGCGGGGCGGTGCCGCATAGGGTCGCCGTATGACGACTGACGCGACCACCCCCAGCGCGGAGACGTCCACGCCGACCACCTCCCGGGCCGAGATCGGGATCATCGGCGGGTCGGGATTCTACGAGTTCTTCACCGACGCCGAGCACGTGCGCGTCGAGACACCGTTCGGCGACCCGAGCGACGACCTCGTCCTCGGTGAGGTCGCCGGGCGCCGGGTCGCCTTCCTCGCCCGGCACGGGCAGGGTCACCGCTTCCCGCCGCACCGGGTGAACTACCGGGCCAACCTCTGGGCGCTGCGGTCCGTCGGGGTGCGGCAGGTGCTGGCACCCTGTGCCGTCGGGTCGTTGAAGCGGGAGCTCGGCCCCGGGACCATCGTCGTGCCCGACCAGGTCGTCGACCGCACCTGGGGGCGGGCGCACACGGTCTACGACGACATCGGGCCGGTCGTGCACGTCGGCTTCGCCGACCCGTACTGTCCGCGCGGACGTGCGGCGGTGAACGGCGTCGTGCAGGAGTCCGATCTGTCGCTGGCCGAGACCGGGACGCTCGTCGTCATCAACGGGCCACGGTTCTCGTCGCGGGCCGAGAGCCAGTGGCACCAGCAGGCCGGCTGGAGCGTCGTCGGCATGACGGGTATGCCGGAGGCGTCCATCGCTCGCGAGCTGGCGATGTGCTTCACGACCGTCGCGATGGTGACCGACCACGACGCCGGTGTCGAGGGCGAGTCGGGCGTGACCCATGACGAGGTGCTGCAGGTGTTCGCGAAGAACATCGAGGGCCTCAAGGGGGTCCTCGCCAGGGTCATCCCGGCGCTGCCGGCGGCCGCGTCGGACGCCGAGGCGACGTGCCCGTGCCGTCGCGCCCTCGACGGGCTGCAGCTGCCCATCACGCTGCCCACGTGAGTGATGACCGCGAGCCGGCAAGGTGGCGCGAGCGCCTGCCGTCGATCCTCGGGTCGCGCACGCGCCGCGCCGCATGGCAGCGGACCAAGGCCCGACGGGTCCTGTCCGGGGTGCTGGCTGGGGCTGCGGTCTGGCTGATCGGAGCGCAGCTGACACCGCATCCGGTGGAGGTCGGCGTGCCGGTCGTCGTCGTCGCCCGAGCCGTGCCGATCGGCATTGCGGTCTCCGGCTCGGACGTGCGGACCGAGCTCCGACCACCGACGCAGCGACCGGAGGGCGCCCTGACGACAGCCCAAGAAGCGGACGGACGGGTCGCGGCCGGACCGCTCGCAGTTGGTGAGGTGCTGACGACCGGCCGGTTCACGGGCCCGGCCCTGCTGACCGGCCTTGCTGCCGGACTCGTGGCGATGAGCGTGCCGTTGCTCGACCCGGGCATCCTGCCGGCGGTGCGGCCGGCCGACTCGGTCAGGGTGCTCGCCCCGGGCACGGGTCAGACCATCGCGGCTGGGGCGCGGGTGCTCAGCGTCGATCTGCCCGACCCCGGGCTGCTGGGCACGGATCCCGGATCCTCGGGTCGCCTCGTGCTGGCGGTCAGCACGGACGAGGCCCGCGCCCTCGCGGCCGCGATGGCCACGACGACCGGGGTCACCGGGTTCGTCCTCGCGCTCCAGCCGCCGTGACCCGCGGTTACGCCCATGCATCCGGCTGATCTTCGCTAGCGTGGTCGCCGATCCGACCCCCACCCGGCGGGGAACGGCAACCGAAAGGCCTTCTCCATGATCAAGGGCTTCAAGGACTTCCTGCTCCGCGGCAACATCGTCGACCTCGCCGTCGCCGTCGTCATCGGCACCGCCTTCGCCAAGGTCGTCAGCGTCGTCATCAGCAACATCATCAACCCGTTGCTGGCCGCCATCGTCAGCGGCTCGAGCCTCGGTTTCGGCCCGACGCTGCGCAAGGGCAACGCCAAGACGTTCATGGACTTCGGCGGCATCATCAACGAGCTGATCGTCTTCACCCTCACGGCCGCCGTCGTCTACTTCATCGTCGTCGTCCCGATGAACCGCATCATGTCCCTGCGCAAGCAGGGCGTGGAGCCCGAGCCGGCAGCGCCGTCCGAGGACGTCATCCTCCTGCAGGAGATCCGTGACCTGCTGCGCAACCAGAGCCTCGAGGGCCGACGGGACCTCCCCCCGCTCCCCCAGGCCTGACCCGGCCACCCGCCAGCCCTCCGGATTGGGGTGAAAACGCGTCATCGATGACGCGGCCTCACCCCGATCCGGGGGTCAGTCCCGGCCCCAGTGCGGCGGCCTCTGCTCGCGGAGCCAGCTGTCGTGGGAGCCCTGGACGACGCTCGAGGGCTTGTCCTCTCCCCAGCCGGCGTCCGTGTCGTCGCGGGTCTGCCCGGCCACATCGGTGACGTCGCCGGCCGTCGACCGTCGGGAGGCGCGCCGGCGTCGCCGGGTCTTCGGGGCGTCGCCGACCTCGGTGACCTGGGCTGAGTCGTCTGATCCGCCTGCCTCGACGAC